>DATGXN010000320.1:0-42161 GCA_035298945.1 Chitinophagaceae bacterium
GGAGGGAGCCCAGGTTTGATCCGTATGGTGAGGCGGCCTTTTTTTGTCATGGGGAAATTCCATACTCCTGATCCTCCTGTAGTGCCATGCATAGTCCAGTATACAGGCCCTTCTTTCCTTTCATCTTTCTGACTTTTTTCCTCCAACCATTTTTTGTTGAACATCACGATAGCTGACTCTTCACCTTGTCCGGAAACAAATAAAACATGTCCATCATTTGTTTCAATAGCTGAAGGATAAGCAGTGCCTCGGTCTCCTTTCAGGACGGGTTTTGTTGCAGGACTGACCAGCACTTCCCTGAATCCCTTCCATGTTCTGCCATCGTCTTTAGATATGGCTGCTTGTAGCGCTTCCCTGCCCCCGTTTGCATAGCTTTTTTTGTCGTCGTAACGTTGGTCACTATTAAGAAGGAGAATGATTTCGCCGTTTGCCAATCTCAGAAAACTTGCTGGTGAATCAGAGGAGATAAATGAGCTCTGTTTTGCTTCTTCCCAGGTTCTGCCAGAATCATGAGAGAAAGATTCATACAGATGTCCTTTGTTCGTTCTTATCAGCATCCAGATACGTCCATCATTCAATTCTATAGCGGCAGGTTCAACCGCACCATAACGGGTCACCTGATCAGGGTCCACCGGGATCTTCAGGTTGTTTGCAGACCTGGCCCAGGTATTACCATGATCAACTGAATTGAGGGAGATCACCTGAAACAGACCAAAGTCTTTTTCTCCTGATTTGGGTTTTGTAGCCCTGGAGGTATCTGATTCACTCATTGGTATAACCAGGTTGCCATTTCTCAGTTCGATGAATCCTCTTATGGAGCCAACATATCCCTCCCAGATCATTCTTGGTTTTGACCATGATGATCCGGGAACCATACTGGTATACCATAGGTCAAGCTGTCTTCCCCTGTATCCTATTTTCCCGGAACTGAAGATGTGAAAGATGCAGTGTATTCTGCCAGTCTTATCCTGTATCACCTGGTTGGCATAATAGGCTTCGCCCGGCAATTCAAATTCTTCCCGGGGATCGGACCAAGTTATTCCGTTGTCAGTGGAAGAGATCGACATCATTTTGTCAGCTTTGCCCGGTCTATTGATGTAAAATATTTTGACTAGGCCAGTATTCAACCTCAATGCAGTTGCTTCATTCGTTGGGGCTTTTCTGATTAGAACCGGCCCATGAATTTTTTTGTGATCTGATGGGATCATTCGTGCCCGCATGCCAAAATTCATCTCAGGAATCAATGAATCGACTTCTGGCTTCTCCAATGCCAACATCTCATTGTGGGCAAGTAGAGGAGATAACAGAAAGAAAATGCCTCCGATGAGAAGAATGCTTACTGTTTTCTTGATCACTGAACTTTTTTATTTGATGAAATCCTTTTCACGAAGGGAGATCCTGAAATCACTGAATGCGAACGAGAGCCAGAGTTCTCCGGGTTTTCTTTCAAAAAAATATGGATAAGATATTTGTGTTCGTGGTTTTGTGGTTTTTGCAACAACTATGGGCTGACTCCAGCTTTTGCCTTCGTCTTCTGAGAACATGATGGAGATCTCTTCCCTTTGTAAACTGACCGGTACAGAAGAGAAGTTGTTGTCACCACCTCTCAAGGGATAGCTGTTTTTACCCTGTGGGTAATTCCGGTTCCATATCATAACCAGTCTGCCGCTTTTTAGTCGTTTGAACATGGCAGGTGAAGAGCTGGCATCGATCGTTGTTGACCTGATATCTTTCCAGGTGATCCCATTATCACTGGAAGTAGTTTCCCAGAGAAAACCCCAATTGGTTCTCATGAACATTTTAAGGGAACCATCTTTAAGTTGTTCCAGCGTGGATTCTGTAACACCGTCATGATCTCCTACACCGCCAAGGTCAATAATATTGCTGCGTTTCCATGTTTTGCCTTCATCGGGACTGGTATATGTCAATACGGAATGGTGACCGGGATTATGCATCATCATCATGGAAGAGAATACTACCTGCCCGTCTTTGGTTTCAATGATATCCCTGATCGCCCCGGTCCATTCACTATGGAGTTTTTGTGGTTCGCTCCATGTTTTGCCATTGTCTTCACTTCTCACTGTATAAGTAGGCAATTCAGCACCTGGTGCATCGTGTGTCTCCTTACTCCAATTGAATGTGGACCTTTCTTTGTCGTTGGCAAAAGCAAGTATGATGGTACCTTTCCTGGTTCTGATCAATGCTCTCTCAGGCCGGATCTGAAATTTAGACCCATCACTGAAGATCGGAATCGCCTGCCAGGTTTTTCCATCGTTGCTGCTGATATAGGCATTGAGCGTATCTATGGTCATGATTTTGCCCTTGGGCAGTTGAATAAAAGGCCCGATACGCTGAAGAGGTATTTCTTTGACCTTGTTGTGCAGCCAGAAACCATTAGATGTCCGTTGGCCCAGGTTGGTGTTGACTGTGTCTGTTGGCGATGCAGGAATGATCTGCGAATAAGAGTTTGGTGTAATAGACAACATGAGAATGATACCAAAGGCAGGTATCATTTTGAAGAGAAATGTATGGTTGAATATTTTCATTATGTTTTGATTTTGGGAATTTGAGCTCATATATCTAACTGTGTTGCATGAAGGGGGAAGAAGAATACGGCGATGATATGATCTTCCTGTCGGCCAGTTCTTTTTTTATATTGTACATCCAGTTTCTGGCCAGGTCGGGCAACAATACATCCATCAGGCTCTTTGAAAACAGTTTTTGCAGGCGCATTGATTCACTGATGTCTTTTTTGGATCCTGCCTCGTAGAGTTGTTTGAGTAAACTGACAAATAGTACTCCGCCACCTGTAACCACACCATCAGCACCCATTAACAGGCTTGCATCATAAATAGATTCGTCGCCCTGCATGATGGTTCCAGGTCTGGAATCCTGGTCCGGGTATCTTCTCAGTAATTCTGCAAAAGCGCTATACTGGCAGGCTGAGTCTTTGATCCCGCTTACTCCTTCCAGATTCAGTATCCTGTCTATCGTATTTACGTCTACCGGATTCCCTGTGGATCCGGGGGCGTTATAGAATATTAGAGGCAGATCTGTGGCGTCTGCAGTTTTTTGGATATGAGTGACCATGCTATCCGGATCCGGAAATTTATAGTAAAATGGAGAGGTGCAAACGAGGTAATCGGGCCCCAGGCTTTCAATGGTCTTAAGATTTTCTATTGTTTTCCGGGTTGATGCCCCGGATATGGTGGCCAAAACGGGAACTCTTCCGTTGGTGTGAGAAACGGCCGTTTCTACTGTTTTATATCGTTGTGAATCATTGAGGGCAACTCCTTCGCCCATTGTACCCAATACCATAACTCCATCTGCTCCTTCATCAATACAGTGATCGATCAGGTTTTTCAACGATGGGATATCCAGGTCTTCATTTTCAAGCAGGGGCGTTGGCAGTGCGATGATTACTCCGTTGAGTCGCTTTTTTGTCATGGCAATATGTAGGTTTAAAACCTAAGATATTTAATATGTATGACATATTGCCAAACAAGGGCCCGAAAAAAAATAGAACCTGATTTATATCTTCTCAATAAAGTACCAGAGATGGCTTTGCATCTGGTTCCTGAAACCAGAGGGGGTGCCATGTTTTAATTCTTCCAGAAGATCCCTGTGGGTGGCCCTTTTGTTCTCACTGTTGGGCTTTTGCCTGGATTTAAGCCCACTATCCACATAGTCGAAAATGGGCATCAGCATTTTCTGGAAACGCATGATGGTATTGTTTCCTGAAATCTGGTAGAGCATGGAGTGGAATTCAATATCGTATTTCAGGCGATCTATCCTGTTGGTGGTTTTATCTTCTTTTTCAATGATCTCCTCCAGTTTACTCAGGCTTTCCGGAGTTTTTCTGAGAAACAGGATCTCGCCAAGACCCAGTTCAATGACCAATCGCATTTCGAAGATATCTTTCATGGTTTCCCCGTCGAGCAATTTGGGGTCCATCAGCCTCTCCATATTATTCAGCACATCGGGGCGGGTGATCACCATGCCCCTGTTTTTCCTGGATTCTATGATTCCCAGCATCCTGAATCGGGAAATGGCCTCCCTCACCGCTGTGCGGCTTACGCCAAGGGCTTGTGCGATCTCAATCTCCTTAGGGAGGGGATCTCCGGGGTTGAAGTTTTCATGCTTAAGAAACTCTTCCAGGCGGATCTCTATTTTATCTACCTGTGTAAGGTTATCGATCGGCTTGAGCTTTTTGATTGGCATAGACATTCATTAATTATTTAAGGTCCCGGGAAGTGGCGCAAAAATCTTCCAAAAAAATTTAAAAACTTTTGTTTTTTCTAGATTAACGTTATTATTGTAATATGTATGACATATATACAGACCAAAAATAACTAAAACCAAAACAACTGCAGATGAAAAAACTATTATTCATTCTGAGCTTATCACTTTTTTGGTTGGGGGCAGCCAATGCCCAGACTTCCAAAGTAACCGGAAAAGTGGTGTCAGATGCTGGTCTTCCACTTGGGGGCGTAAGTATTAGTGTCAAAGGGAAGTCTACTGGCACACAAACCGGAGCTGACGGTACTTTTTCAGTTGAGGCGGCTCCCAAGGATATTCTCCTTATATCATTTATCGGATATGTAACGCAGGAGATCGCTGTTGGTTCAGCAACGGTTCTTGATATCACCTTAAAAGCCGAGGAATCGAAGCTTGGAGAGATCGTTGTGGTTGGTTATGGTACGCAGTCGCGTAGAAATGTAACTAGCGCAATCAGTAAACTGGATGCTGAAGTACTTGCTTCTACTCCGAGAGCTAATATAGGAACGGCCCTGCAGGGAACAGTTTCAGGTCTGCAGGTAGTGAACGGCACTGGCTCACCTGGCGCAACACCTTTGATATTGTTGAGAGGTGGAGCATCTATTAATAATCCGGGTTCTCCGCTGGTAGTGGTAGATGGTATTATCAGGGAGTTCAATGATCTTTCATCGCAGGATATAGAGTCTATCGAAATTCTGAAAGATGCCGCAGCCACAGCAATCTACGGTGCCCGTGCAAACAACGGGGTACTCCTGATCACCACAAAGCAGGGTAAGGCCGGGGTTGCACAGGTCACGTATAAATACACAGCCGGATTCAATAAGAACAGGACGGGATACCAGATGATGAATGCGAAAGACTACATTGCTTATAACAGGCAGGGTAATTTCAATTCTGGCCGTACACTGGCACAGGTTGATGCCACACAGGGTTATGGGTTGATCACCACTCCAGGGTATCTTGCCTCATTTGATATCAGGAGATATTCTTCGGCCACTGCTGATCTTCTTGGTAAAGGCTGGGATACAGTGGGTGATCCTTATGGAGGGACTCTCATTTTCAAAGATCATGGAGGTGAAATGGAGGATATCATATTCCGTGATACCAAAACTGACGACCATTATATGAATGTGTCCGGCGGCAACGATCGCGGAAAGTATTATGCCAGTTTTGACTATTATAATGAAGATGGGGTTATAGTTGGCTCCAGCTATAAACGTTATTCAGGAGACATCAACGGTTCGTATAAGATCAAAAAGAACCTGGAGATCAGCTCGGGAGTGAATATGTCAACTGCAGCTCAGTATGGTACCATATCTTCTGAAATAAACACATTGTACAGAACCAGAGCGGTATGGCCAACATTCAATCCATGGATCGACTCTGCCAAAACCCAGCCAAATCCGGGCAACTCTTCTTCCGATGGTAATCCATTATACTGGCTAAACAAGACATCCCGGAAAAGTGAAGTAAACAGGATAACTGTGTCAGGCGCCGCGAAATGGGATATCATTAAGGGCCTTTATTTGAAAGTGACAGGATCGGGGTATTTATTTGAATCATTGAATGAGTCCTTTACAAAGGCAACGCAGCAGTACACAAATGTATTTTCTTCGCCCCCCGTTTATTCCAATACGCAGAGGCCGGCATCTGCCAACTTCAACCGTGCATTCCAAACGCAGTTCAATGGTATACTGAACTATACGAAAACGCTGGGAGAAGTTCATAATATCAATGCCATGCTGGGTGCAGAATATTTCAAAACCAACTCCTTCAATATGCAGGTATTTGGTACCAATGCACCAACAGATGAGATACCTACTGTTAATGCGTCAACTGTTTTCGCAGCAGGTAGCAATTATTCTTTAAGGTCTCAATATGCCATTGCTTCCACGTTTGGCAGGTTGAATTATGATTATGACCAGCGTTATCTTGTTTCTCTAGTATTCCGTCGTGACGGTGTGTCTAGTCTTGCTAAAGAAAACAGGTTCGGATTCTTCCCGGGCATGAGTGCGGGATGGAATATTCACAAGGAGAATTTCTTCGCAAACAGTTCAATTTCCAAAGTGGTGTCTGTTTTGAAACCCCGTATCAGCTATGGTCAGAATGGTAATGTTGCTGGACTGGGGCGTTATGAAGTACAAGGTACATATGGTGCACAGCCTTTGTATAATAACACCGGCGGATTTTTGTTAACCGGCCTTCCAAATCCAAATTTACAGTGGGAGAAATCCAAAACTACAGATATTGGATTGGATCTCGGTATGTTCGGCAACAAGCTCACATTCATATTCGACTACTATAACAGGATCACGAGCGACTTGCTTACAGACCTTGCATTGCCAAATTACACAGGTTTTAACTCGGTAAAAACCAACCTGGGAACTTACGAGAATCAGGGCTATGAGTTTACTGTGAATTATAATGTATTGAATACGCCAAGCGGATGGAGACTTGATGTAGGTGCCAATGCTTCCCTGGTGAAGAATAAAATCAAGGAACTGCCATACAATGGCAATGATAAAAACCGCCAGGGTGGCTTGCAGATTTATGATCCTGTATCGAAGAGCGTGGTTTGGGTAGGAGGATTGCAGGAAGGCGGAAGACTGGGCGATGTTTATGCCTTTAAGCAGGTGTCAATTTTTAAAGACGATGCAGAGGTGGCCAAGGTAGCTGCAAACAGGTGGGATGCCGTTGCACTTATTGGCGGTCCAAACCGCCCCGGCGCCAATAAGATCACTGCAGGTGATGTGAACTGGCTGGACGTTGATGCCAATGACACGATCGACTCCAGGGATCAGATCTATATGGGCAATATTTATCCGAAATGGACCGGTGGTTTCAATTTCAACCTCAGTTATAAAGGCTTCTCGCTGTATACAAGGTTTGAATTTGCAACAGGGCATACCATTTACAACGACCTGTTGGCAAGAACGCTCGGAAATATGCAGGGTACGTTTAACTATTTTGAGGATCAGAAAAAAGCCTGGTCTCCAACCAACACAAATTCTGATCTTCCAAAAGTGTATTATGCTGATCAGGTTGCGGCGCCTATTGGAAAGAAGAATTATACCCGTATCAACAATGCATCAGCATTCCTGAACAGTAATAATTCCAGGATGTATGAGAAAGGTGATTACCTGTCTTTGAGAGAGATCACTTTATCATATCAGATCCCTGCCAATCTGCTTTCCAAAACCAAATTCCTCACCAGGGGAAGACTGTTTGCGAGTGGATCCAATTTGTTTTACCTGACGAAGTATACAGGGGCAATACCTGAAGCGCCGATAGATAACGGAGTTATCACGGGTATAGACAGAGGTACCTATCCAATTCCAAAATCATTTGTTTTAGGCGTTGAGGTTTCTTTCTAACCATTTAGCAGACAAAAATTATGCAAATCAATAAAAGATTTAACATGAAAATAAATATCAAATTGCTCACGATCATCAGCACTTTGATGCTCTTTCTTTCATGCAGCAAAGAATTGGATCTTGCACCGATCAGCAGTGTGAGCGAAGGCAATTTCTGGCAAACACCAGAACAGATCGATGCATTTGTATCGGGTGTACATTCCAGGTTCAGGTCCCATACGCAGGCTTTGCTTTTTCTGGGTGAGCTGCGTGCAGACATACATGGAACAGATCCCGGCACCAGTTCATCGTTCACAGGTGAATCAACTGCGGGTAATGAAAGATTGTGGAATAATACCCTTGGTCTTGATGCCCCGGGCGTTGCGGCTTATGGAGGTTTTTATTCGAACATCAATCAATTGAATCTTCTGATCCAGAAAATGAATTCAACCAATGTGGCAACAGCCGCAAACAAATCTTACTATTTAGGGATCGCTCATGGCATGAGAGCCTATTATTATTTTCAGCTTTACATGGCCTGGGGCAAGGTCATTATCCAAACGGAGCCAACTGAAAATTTTGATATCTCCAATCTGGCCAAGGCAGCGTCTTCCGAGGCGGATGTGATGAAATTGATCAAAGAGGACATTGAGCAATCGCTTACCAATTTTGGTTCAAATTATACTTACAGGAATTCAAAAGGATTCTGGTCAAAATCAGCAACCCTGATGTTGAAAGGAGAGGTGTTTCTCTGGACCAGTACCCGTGGGGGAGGTACCGCAGATGCGACCGCGGCGAAAACGGCATTGCTGGATGTACAGGCCAACAGTGGCGCATCGCTACTGCCCAGTTTCGCCAATGTATTTGCCACCACATCGAGAGGAAACAACGAGGTGATCTTTGCCAGCCGGAATTTGCTGAATGAAGCCACACTCCCTATTCTGAACCATTTGCCACAAACAACTTTTCTTGTAGCCTATTATGATTCTGTAGGAAAGAGAAAATTTGACGTGGGAACTGATAACTGGGGAGGCACTTTGTTCATTCCAATGGAAACTGCCACATTCAGGAGGTTTGACGACAGGGATACCAGGAAATGGGCATCCATCCAACCAGCCTATAGACTGACCGGTACAACCTACACGATGGCTGGTGTTTTCGCTGCTAAATACAAAGGTGAACAAAATGCAGGTGTTCGTACCTATACCAATGACTATATCATTTACAGGTATGCGGATTGTTTATTATTGCTTGCAGAGGCAAAAGTACTGTTAGGTGAAAGCCCTGCAGCGGAGATCAACCTGGTTCGTGCCCGTGCATATGGCACTGCTTATGTACCTGCTACGGATGCTTATCCCAATCAACCTATTGATGCGAATGCCAAGGAAGCCATACTTGAAGAACGTTATCATGAATTTATCATGGAGGGGAAGAGATGGCTTGATCTGAGGAGAATGGGTGACAATTATGTTTACAAGTACACAAGTGTTTTACCAGCTGACTCGTATAAGTTATTGTGGCCGGTAGACAGGGCAACGCTTACAAATAATAAGGCACTGGAACAGACGCCAGGGTATCCAAAGTTCTGATGGGTTTCAAAACTGCAGTAGCTGATACTGCTGCAGTTTGATTACTTCTTTATAATTTATAATCCTTGTGTACATGAAAGGAATCAATGTACTATTGCTTCGGGTTATACTCATAGCCGTCCTGATCTCCCAACAGGCTTATGGCTTGCCTGCTGATACATCCGTAATGAAAGTTCTGCAGCTGCCGCCTGGGCCGGATAACCCAAGGAACAGTGAATGTGATTTTATTACGCTGAAAGATGGGAGCATAATGCTTGTTTACAGCCGTTATACCGGTAAATCTTCAAACGATCACGCGCCAGCTTATCTTGCTTCAAGAACCTCCTATGATGGAGGTCGAACCTGGACAGATAAGGATCAATTGGTGATTGAAAACGAGGGGAAAATGAATGTTATGTCTGTCTCACTCCTGAGACTCAGGAATGGCAAAATCGCATTATTTTACCTGCGGAAGAATGCCGTAAATGATTGTATCCCGATGGTAAGATTTTCAGAAGATGAAGGGAAGTCGTGGAGCGATCCCCGTCCCTGTATCAATGATCAGCAGGGATATTTTGTATTAAATAATAACCGAGTTATCCAGCTTAAGAGCGGTCGTATATTACTTGCCGTTTCTCTTCATCAAACCCCGGCTACCACATGGAGCCAGATTGGAAGGATATTCAGTTATTATTCCGATGACAATGGCATGAGTTGGTTCCAGGGTTCTGAAGTTTCTAATCCTGATTCGGTGATCACCCAGGAGCCCGGCGTTGTGGAACTGAAGAATGGAAATATAATGATGTTCATGAGAACCAATGCTGGTGTACAGTATCAGGCCATCTCCCGCGACAAAGGGATTCATTGGACTGCAGCCGGAAAAAGCAATATTGTTTCCCCGCTTTCTCCCGCATCCATAGCAAGGATACCCGGAAAAGGAGATCTTGTGCTTGTTTGGAATAACAATGATGGTTCAAACCCTGAAACTAAAGGCAAACGGATCCCGCTGAATATTGCTGTTTCAAAAGATAATGGGAAAACCTGGGGCAAAATAAAAACACTGGAAGGCGATCCGGACGGATGGTATTGTTATATAGCCATCCATTTTGTTGGTGATAAGATCTTACTTGGGTATTTAGGCGGAAGCCAGAAAAAGAAAACAAGACTTGCGCAAATAGATGTATCTCTTGTGGATATAGATTGGTTGTATAACTAGTTTTTCAATTATTATCATGAAAACTCCCCATTTCATAAATACTGGCAATAATGGTCCGGTTGTACTGATATGTGCCGGAGTGCATGGAGATGAGTATGAGCCGATAATGGCTGTATACCAACTCCAGGAATTATTGACTAATAAAATATCATCTGGAAAAGTTATTCTTGTCCCATTTGTGAATGGCACAGCAGTTTCTTTACATTCCAGGTATGGGGACGATGGTTTGGATCTTGCCAGGATCTGTCCTGGCAAAACTGACGGATCTTCTTCTGAAAAAGATGCGGCTGAGATCAGTTCATTGATCAGAAGTTCAGATTACCTGATCGATTTGCATACGGGCGGTAGAATCTTTGACATCTTCCCCATGGCTGGCTATATGATTCATCCTTCCCTTCAGGTTCTTGATAAACAGAGAGAGATGGCGAAGGCATTTGGACTACCTGTGATCTGGGGTACAGATCACGAACCCAATGGAAGAACGCTGTCGGTAGCAAGGGATGCGATGGTTCCTGCCATTTATGTTGAATACGGAGGTGGGTCTACCACAAGGAAGGAAATTGTTTCTTCATACGTTGACGGCTGTCTCCGGGTAATTGTCATGCTTGGGATGCTCAGTGATCAGCCTGGATCTCCGCAGCCATTAAAATATTGGATTGAAGACCCTACACCATTAAAAGGGCATCTGCAGTCAAAAATGCCCTCCCCGATCGATGGTATATTTTCTTCATCTGTGGTTCTGGGGCAGGAGATCACTAAAGGGGAAGTTTGGGGCCAGGTAGTTGACCTTGAAACTGGCAAAAGCACAGAGGTGTTTGCTGAGGATACCGGGCTGGTGTTGTTTCTCAGGAGTGACACGATAGTCAAAGCAGGAGATTCCCTGGGGGGAGTTATGTCTGTCAATTCAAAAAACACGGTATTGCATGGCTGATAAAAAAACAGTGATCATCACAGGAGCTGCAAATGGTATTGGCAGGGCAACAGCATTGCGATTTGCCAGTGAGGGGCATGATCTCTGCCTTGCAGATCTGGATGAAGCAGGGCTTAAAAACCTGCAATCGGTGATTTCTGCAGAATATAATTCTGAGCCGCTTATATGTTGCGGTGACCTGGCAGAAGAGAAATTCCTGAAAGAGATCGTTGAGCTTACTGCAGCGAAGTTTAACAGCATAGATGTGCTTGTCAACAATGCTGCATGGCGTACAATAGAAACCATGCGCACGATCAGCATGGATACCTGGGAGAAAACTTTAAAAATATGTGTGACCGCACCGGCATTCTTATCAAAAATGTCTGCAGAGGTCATGGAAAAAAATAATAGTGGTGGTGTGATCATCAACGTGTCCAGCATGATGGCAGATAGACCAGCCGGGAACAGTCCTGCTTATATTGCTTCCAAAGGGGCCATAGAAAGCCTTACCCGTGAATTGGCAGTAACATATGGCCGGAGTGGTATCAGAGTTCTCTGTATCAAGCCGGGATTCATTGATACGGGGTTAAGCCTGGATTACAAGGATCAGGCAGGAGATGATCTCACGGGATTTCTCAGCAAATACCTCCTTGATGCAACACCGGTAAACAGGGCTGGTACACCCAATGATGTGGCGGAAGCCATAATCTGGCTTTGTACTTCGCAGGCCTCATTTATCTCGGGCACAAGCCTGATGATCGATGGAGGGTTTACTACAAATATGAACAGTTATCAACTTAAAGGGAAGCAGTTTCCCAAAGAATATTGATATGTGGCAATATGAAAAATTATTGTTGCCTGTAGCAGCCGGGAACAGGGTTTCCCTGGGAGAGGGGAATACGCCTTTGGTGAGATCAAGAGCAATTGGTCCTGCATTAGGTTTGAAGAATCTCTATTTCAAACTTGAAAGTCTTAATCCATCCGGATCTTA
Source organism: Chitinophagaceae bacterium (assembly GCA_035298945.1). Taxonomy (GTDB): domain Bacteria; phylum Bacteroidota; class Bacteroidia; order Chitinophagales; family Chitinophagaceae; genus Pollutibacter. Next base: position 12,317 of record DATGXN010000320.1, read on the forward strand.
TAAAGACAGGTTCGCTTCTGCTTTTATCAGTCAGATGAAAAGTAAAAACCAGGGACTTTGCATAGCCACGTCAAGTGGAAATACTGGTGCTGCGCTTTCAGCCTATTCAGCGGCAGCTGGTATCAGGTGTGTTCTGGTGATCGTAGATGGTGCGCCGGTTCCCAAGATCAGGCAAATGCAGTTATATGGCGCCCATACCATTATGGTGGAAGGATTTGGCAAGGATGCTTCAGTAACAAGTGAGGTTTTTGATCAGCTGAATAAACTGGCAGGTTCATTCGGGGTCCCCCTCCCTGTCAGTGCCTTCATGTATTGTTCTGACGGTATGCAAGGGGTTCAGTCATTGATGTATGAGCTGATGGAGGCCATCCCGGTTGATCATGTTTTTTCTCCCGCAGGTGGTGGAGGCCTTACGCTGGCTATGGCCTATGGAGCAAACAAATATGCTGATCATTATAACCGGTCGAAAAAACCAAAGGTGAATTGTGTTCAGCCCGAAGGCAATGATACTATTGCCTCTGCACTGAGGAATGGTGATACCAGTGGAACGATCATCGCGAAGGCCACCACTAAGATCAGTGGACTCCAGGTACCCAATATACTGGATGGGAATGAAGTGATCAGGGAATGCAGAATGCTTGGAGGCAATGGCTATGTGGTATCGGATGAATCAGTTTTTGAGTTGCAAAAAAAACTGGCACAATCTGAAGGGATTTTTTCTGAACCAGCGGGTGCTGTAGCACTTGCCGGCCTGGTAAAAGCAGTGGGCGCCGGTGAAGTAGGTGAAGATGACCACATAGTTTGCCTGGTAACGGGAAGCGGATTCAAAGACATGTTATCCGTAGAAAACAATTTCAATCTGCCTGATATTGGAATGATCAGCCCCGCCGAGGTAAGTAACTCAATCAGGGAAATCAATATTAAACACCCATAAAAATAAAAAATGAAGATAGCTCCGGATTTTAAAGGACTTTGGCCAGCGCTGTTTACACCGGTTGCAGAAAATGGAAAGGTCAACGAAAAGGAACTCGAGAAAATGATCGAATTGATCATCGCTCAGAAACTCGATGGTATATACCTGCTGGGATCTACCGGCCAGGGATTTCTCTATAGTGAAGCAGAGCGTATGCATATTGCTGAACTATCCATAGCGATCACCAATAATCGTTTGCCTGTAATCGTGCAAGTAGGGGCGCCGAGTACAGATGAATCAGTCAGATTAGCAATGCATGCTGCTTCAAAAGGTGCTGATGGTATTTCATCGGTAGGTCCAATTTATTATGCTGCTTCCCCTTTAATGGGAATGGAGCATTACCGGAAAATTGCCAATGCTACGGATCTTCCCTTTTTCCCATACCAGATCGGAAATACTCCGATGACTGACGACATGATCAGGCAGTTACTGGAGATGTCAAATGTCAAGGGACTTAAACTGACTACCGGCGACATGCTGGAGATCAGCGCGATCAATATTAAATCAAAGAGGCAATGGATACTTTTCAGCGGAGCAGATGAATTGATGTGTCATGCAGCGGTATGTGGCACTGCTGGTGCGATCGGGTCCACCTATAATCTGTTTGGCCCAGTTTGCCAATATGTCCGCCGGGAATTCGTGAATGGGAATGTCAAGCTCGGAATTGATTTCATGCTTGAGTACCAGGAACTGATCCTTGAGATCCTGCCCTGCATTTGGACATTTTTCCGGAGGGGCATGCAGTTACGCTATGGAATAGATATCGGAAATCCCAAGGCTCCATTACAAGCGCCTGAACTGACCTGGTCTGATGAGGAATTGATGAAAAGGATCAGAAGGGTCGAAAGTTTTCTGCCTTCTGCCTAGTTTATATAAAAAAATGAATGATGAGCAAATTTGAAGTGATCACAGGTGCAGATGTACCTCAAAGTCATCTCCCTTTTTCACCTGCAATCCGCGCAGGGGATTTTGTTTTTATCTCGGGTCAGGCTTCAGTTGATGATCAGGGAAAGATCATCACCGCAAGTTTTGCTGAAGAGTGCAGAAATTCCTTTCAGAATCTTGGCAAGATCCTGAAAGGCGCTGGTTTGAATTTTTCAGATGTTGTGCAGGTGAGGAATTATGTTGGTCGGCAGGAAGATCTTGCTGAATTTAACCAGATCTACAGGGAGTTTTTCAGTATGCCATTTCCGGCCAGAACCACTATTATAGGTTGCCTGGGTACCCTACTGAAATTTGAAGTGGATGCAGTTGCATACGCACCTAAATAAAGTATATGCGGGTTGCTTTGATGGGCATAGTTCATGAGTCAAACAGTTTTGTGAATGAATTGACCACCCTGGATCATTTCCGGAAAGGGCATTGGTTATACGGGAATGATATAGTGAGGGAATACAAAGATGCATTTCATGAGATCGGGGGAATGCTTGCCGCCATGGATCAGGCAGGTATTGAAGTTGTTCCCATCATGTATGCAGAAGCCACGCCTGGTGGCAAGGTTTCGGGGAAGGCTCTTGAACATCTTACCCATGAAATGTTTTCTGAATTAAAGAAAACCTTGCCGGTTGATGGTTGTCTTGTTGTGCCTCATGGTGCAGGCGTTTCTGAGCTTTATGATGACATGGATGGGTACTGGCTGGCCATGCTTCGTTCAATTGTAGGTTCCGATATGCCCATTATTGGCACAATAGATCCTCACGCGAATGTGAGTGATGCAATGATCAGGTCAACCACCGCATTGGTAGCCTATAAAACAAACCCGCATATTGATCAGCGCAGAACAGGCAAAGAGGCTGGAGATCTTATGGCAGGGGTTCTGAAGGGAAAAATTAAACCACTTCAATTATTTAAACAACTGCCTGTCGCGATAAGCATTGAGCAGCAACTGACAGATAAGGATCCATGCAGGGAATTATTTACTCTGGCCAGTGCGGTGGGTGACTCGGACAAAATTCTTTCAACAAGTATTGTGCTTGGTTTCCCATATGCCGATGTTCCTGAAATGGGGTCATCGGTGATTGTAATTGCAGACGGGGATGAAGCAATAGGAAGGGCTGCACTCTCCACTATTGTTGAACATGTGATCCGGAACAGGGAGCAATTCAATGGTGTTAAGCAGGATATTAATGAGCTGATCGGTTCTATTGGCGATCTTAAAAAACCAGTCCTGTTATTGGATATGGGAGATAATGTTGGCGGTGGAGCACCCGGTGACAGCACCTATTTACTTGATCATCTCGAAGATGGTGGAGAGAAGAGATCATTTATTTGTATTTATGATCCTACTGCTGTGCAGAACGCAAATGCGTTTGAGCCTGGGATGTTGTTTGAGATCAGTTTTGGAAGCAGGCCTGATGAAAAAGGCATAAGGTCAAGAACAGTAGAACTGATCAGCAAGGGTTCTGGAAAATTCAGTGAACGTGCGCCCAGGCACGGAGGACAGTTGCATTTTGATATGGGCGAGATCGCCATACTTAGAACAGGTACCGGGCATATTGTGATGCTGACTTCCATGAGGGTTCCACCTTTCAGCCTGAATCAGATCACATCATTCGGAATTGATCCGTTGCAGTTTGATACAATTGTGGCCAAGGGGGTAAACGCTCCTATTGCGGCTTACCGGGAGATATGTCCCTCCATCCTCCAGGTCAATACGCCTGGAGTAACGCAGGCCGACATGACAAAGTTTAAGTATAAGAAAAGAAGAATTCCACTATTCCCATTTGAGGACATAAGTGAAATACAATGAGTATAAAAGAGATCCGGCCAATAGCAGCGTTGAATTTTTATACGGAAGGTCCGGCATTGGACCTCGAAGGAAATATCTATTTCACCACGCTGAAGGGTGGGGAAATTATTAAAATAGGTTCGCAGTTACAGTTGGTTACTTGGGCACATACTGATCTGCCTAATGGGCAGATCATATTGCCCAATGGTGATCACCTGGTATGCGATAGCGGGTTGGGAAAAATTTTAAGATTCTCGCTGGACGGTCAGTATCTCAGAGATGAAATGAATGGCAGCTGTGGTGGCAGGAAAGTGAACGTGCCAAATGATCTTGTCGCAGACAAAGCCGGCAATTTGTATTTCACAGATTCAGTACGCCATCAGGGCTCGGTTTTCTACATCAGTGCGGATGGCAATGAAGCAGAAATAATTTCCGGACTTGATTATCCGAATGGTATAGCCATATCAGGCGATGGAAAAAAGCTTTACGTTGCTGAAAGCTATCGGAACAGGATCATCAGCTTTGACCTGGCGGCCCTTCACAATGGGCAAAAAGAACTTGAGGTTTTTATAGATCTGCCCGGGCATGAGTCAGGGGATCCGGTAAGAAATCTTCCCGACGGCATTGCAATAAATAAAGCAGGGGTGATGGCTGTAGCCCATTATGGAATGCAATGTGTACAACTGGTTTCGCCAGCCGGGGAACTGATTGGATCATTGGATACCGGGATGCCATGTACAAGTAATGTTTTATTTATGGATGATGAAACACTGATCGTCACAGGGGGTTACGGTGAACCGGGACCGGGGTCAGTACTCATAATGAAATTTTAAATCAGCGTTGAGATGAAAGCAAAAGTCATTTTCATAAAGATATTTTTTACCGGCTTTTTTATACTGACAAACTATATAATGATAGCACAAACCCAACCCGCGTTCCATGAATTTCCCGGCTTACCCAATACGGAGGGAATGGCGGGTATGTTTGCCGGACAAAGCGGTGGTAAACTTTTTTGTATGGGCGGAGCCAATTTTCCCGATAAGAAACCATGGGAAGGCGGCAAAAAGGTCTGGTACGATGAAATCTATATGCTGACAGATGAAAATAAGTGGGTCAAACTGGATCAGAAATTGCCGGGTCGTCTTGCTTATGGTATTGCCGTTGAGTACAAAGGTGAGATCATCATTGTAGGTGGAAATGACGAAAGTAATTTTCATAAGCGTGTTACTGGTTTAAGATGGAACGGTTCGGCATTCAGCTTCAGAGAATATCCATCACTACCCATTCCCTTGGCCAGCATGGCCGGGGCGTTGGTAAATGATCTGATCATTGTTGCCGGAGGTAATAGTGGATTTCAGGATCCGCCTCTGTTGTGCTGTTACGCACTTGATCTTTCAAATCCGGATGCCGGATGGGTTGCACTTCCTGCATGGCCCGGCCCCGCCAGGGCACAAGCGGTTGGTGGTTCGTATAATGGAAGTTTTTTTCTTTTCTCGGGAGAAGCTGCAGGTGTTGAAGCTGGTGGAGTTAAATCAAGAAAGATATTAATGGATGCCTATAGATTAGTACCTGAAAAGAAAAATGGCACATTGACCGGCACATGGGAGATATTGCCTGGCATGCCTAGGGGTGCGTCAGCTTCTGCCAATCCCGTGCCGGTACTTGATCACGGAAAATTTTTATTCTGGGGCGGAGTTGATGCAGAAGCCACCATTCAAAAAGATCCAAAACAACACCAGGGCATAGGGAAAAGGGTTTTCACTTATGAAGCGGGAACAAAAACATGGATCTATAATGGCGTGGAAGAAAAGTTTGGTTCCAGGGTAACCTTGCCATCCGTGTTATGGAAAGATCAATGGCTATATATCAGCGGAGAGATCAAGCCCGGGATACGAACCCCTACAATAGTATCGATACATAAATAAGAAGGTCTTCTAAAAACGAACATATTAACATGTATTCAGAGCAGACATTAAAAACATTTGATACGAAAAAGCAAAGGTTTAACCGCGCCTGGATAACTGTTGCATTGTTAGTTGTTGTAGCGGCCCTGAATTATCTGGACAGAACCATGATCACCACCATGCGGAGTTCGATCCTGCAGGAAATACCTATGACAGAGGCACAGTTTGGCCTTTTGTCTTCTGTTTTCCTTTGGGTTTATGGTCTGCTGAGTCCGTTTGCTGGTTTCGTTGCTGATAAATTCAATCGCAGCAAGGTGATCATCGTCAGCCTTATCGTTTGGTCCGGGGTGACCTGGCTTACCGCGCATGCGAGTACTTTCAATGAATTATTGCTCACACGGGCATTAATGGGTATCAGTGAGGCATGTTATGTGCCTGCAGCACTGGCGCTGATTGCAGACTATCATGGTACTAAAACAAGGTCATTAGCGACAGGTATACATATGGCTGGTATTATGGCTGGTCAAAGTCTGGGATTTGTGGGAGGATGGATTGCGGAAGAACACAGCTGGAATACTTCATTCACCATACTCGGCATTTTTGGGATAGTTTATGCAGTTCTGCTGGTTGCAATCCTTCGTGATCCTGCTCAGAAAATAAACGAGGAAGCCAGTGTTAAAAAGCCTGCCGTAAATCTGAAAGAAGGCGTAGGAATAATGTTCAAAGATCCTTCATTCATTAAAGTGCTCATTTACTGGAGCCTGTTAGGAGTAGTGAGCTGGCTTGTGATGGGATGGTTGCCTACTTATTATAAGGAGCAGTTCAGTCTTTCGCAAACTGCAGCCGGTATATATGCAACGGGTTACCTGTATCCCGTATCCCTGGCAGGAGTGATCATAGGAGGCTTGATCGCAGATCGTTGGAGCAGAAAGAACAAGAGAGCCAGGATACTTCTTCCGGTGCTTGGAATGCTGATTGCAGCGCCATTCATCTTCATGGCTACCGTTACTTCGATACTTCCTGTTGCCATTGTTTTCTTTATGGTATATGCATTCACCAGGGCCTTCACTGATGCTAATATGATGCCCATACTTTGCATGATCGTGGATGAGCGATACAGGGCCACGGGATATGGGATATTGAACATGTTCAGTACCATAGTAGGCGGCCTTGCACTGTACGCCGGGGGAATATTGCGTGATGCGCAGATCAATCTTTCTTATATCTACCAGTTCGCGGGTGTTACCATGTTGATCTGTGCCTGGATACTTTATAAAGTAAAACCAAGAATTGAAGGCTGAATCTGATTCAATTCAAAAAAAATAGAAAATGTCTGAGATGAATTATTCTAAATCTGCCCAGCTGCTGGAAAGATCAAAAAAGGTGATAGCAGGAGGTGTGTCCTCTGAATTCAGGAAGTATAATCATCCGCATGCGATTTTTTATACCCATGCAAAAGGCACAAAAATATTTGATGTTGACGGCAATGAGTACCTGGATTTTACACTGAGCCAGGGTCCTATGATCGTGGGGCATTCAAATCCTGAAGTCTTGAAAGCAGTTGAGGAATATTCGGCGCTTGGGCAAATGTATGCGGGTCAGCATATCAGGGAGATTGAGCTGGCAGAGAAACTTAACAGGATTGTTCCTTCTGCTGAATTGATGAGATTTTGCCTGGATGGGTCTGAGGCTGTTCAAACTGCATTTCGCGTGGCAAGGGCCAAAACTGGCAGGAATAAATTTCTGCGGTTTGAGGGTCATTATCATGGATGGCTGGATAATGTAGCATGGGGTCTGTCAACGCCTTCTGTTGAGGCGCTGGGCAGCAGGGAGGATCCAAATGTATTTCCATGGAGCCAGGGCTTGTCTGCCAATTCAAAAGACGAATTCATCATTTTACCATGGAATGATCTTGAGTTGGTAAAGAAAACAATGGCAGAAAGACATCACGAGATAGCGGCCATTATCACCGAGCCCGTAATGTGCAATAACGGCTGCATCATGCCTCATGATGGGTTCCTGAATGGCATAAGATCTCTCTGCGATCAGTATGGTTCTGCATTTATACTTGATGAAGTGATCACAGGTTTCCGGCTCAGTTTGGGAGGTGCACAGAAATACTTCGGTATAGTACCCGACATCTCAATATTTGCCAAAGCCATGGGTAGTGGATATCCGATAAGTGCCGTAGTTGGTAAAAGGGAATGGATGGAATTGATCGAAACTTCAAAAGTGATACATGCCGGAACCATGAATTCCAGCAATCCTACTGTTGCCGCGGCGCTCGCAACTATAAACATATTGGAAAGGGAGGATCCTTATGAACGGATGTTCATGTTGGGCAATAAGTTAATGGATGGATTGCGAAGGGCTGCAGCTGAGGCAAACCAGAACCTGTTGGTACAGGGCCCAGGTCCGATGTTCAATATTGGATTTACTGAACTGGAGTCTGTCAATGATTACAGGGAGACTTTGATGCAAGACAAAGCCAAACTTGGAAGATTTGTTGCTGCTATGCACAATGAAAAAGTCAGGATCATTGGCAGGGGACTCTGGTATATCAGCGCTGCACACACAGACGAGGATATAGATCATGCAATAAAAGTGGCAGCCCGTGTGTTGCGATCAGTTTAAAGTAAAAAAAAGAATAGTGCATTATTCCAGCGAAGAATTGACCAGGCTACAGGAGTTCTACTCCAGCCAATTGTTAGAGGATACCATACCATTCTGGTTCCCCCGCTCCTATGATCTGAAATACGGAGGATATCTCCTGATGAGGGACGCAGATGGCTCGTTAATAGATGATGACAAAGCAGTTTGGATACAAGGAAGGGCAGTATGGGTGCTTTCCACATTATATAATACAGTTGAACAAAGAGCCGAATGGCTTGAGGGGGCTAAACTGGGATATGAATTTCTGAATAAACATTGTTTTGATGCGGATGGCAGAATGTTCTTTCACGTTATGCGGGATGGCAGCCCGGTCAGGAAAAGACGTTATTTTTTTTCAGAAACATTCTATGTGATTGCTGCTGCGGCATATGCAAAAGCCAGCGGTGATGAAGAAGCTGCCGATAATGCCAGGAAGGTATTTGGAAAATGCATTGAATATGCAACGGTTCCTGGATTGCTGGAACCAAAATTTATTGACACACGGCCGTCTATCGGCATTGGTGTTCCGATGATCATGATGAATACCGCTCAGCAATTGAGAGATACAATTGGTGATGAGCGATGCGACGGGATGATCATGAAATGGATCCAGGACATTGAAAAATATTTTGTCAAAGATGAATTGCGATGTGTCATGGAACAGGTGTCGCCCGGAGGTGATATCATTGATCACATTGATGGCCGCACCTTGAACCCGGGACATGCCATTGAGGGTGCATGGTTCATTCTTGCCGAAGCCATGTACAGGAACTATGACAAAGAGATGATTGCACTTGGATGCAGGATGTTGGACTATATGTGGGAGAGGGGATGGGATAAGGAATTCGAAGGGTTGTTTTATTTCCGTGATGTATATCATAAACCAGTGCAGGAATATTGGCAGGATATGAAGTTCTGGTGGCCACATAATGAGGCTATCATTGCCAGTTTGCTTGCCTATTTAATAACGAAGGATGAGAAATATGCAGGCTGGCATAAAAAGGTTCATGATTATTCCTATGAACATTTCCACGATAAGCAGCATGGTGAATGGTTCGGGTACTTACATCGGGATGGAACAATAGCCCAGACTGCAAAAGGGAATCTTTTCAAAGGCGTATTTCATCTGCCCCGGCAAGAATGGGTCTGTATGCAATTCCTTAAAAAATTCAATCCATGAGGTTCAGTTCATTTATTATTTTTTTGGTCATCCTTTGCCCATACCAGGGAAATTCACAAACCTATGCCGTTTTTACCAGTGGCAAAGAGGGGCACAAAAGCTATCGTATCCCTGCGATTGTTACATTACCAACTGGTGAGCTGATGGCATTTGCTGAAGGGAGGGTGAACAACAGTGGGGATTTTGGCGATATTAATATTGTTTTAAAGAAAAGCAGGAACGGAGGCAAGAGCTGGTCAGAACTCCAGGTCCTGGTCAATTATGATTCTCTTCAGGCAGGTAATCCTGCACCTGTTGTTGACTTATTGGATCCGGATCATCCACAGGGAGTTGTCTATCTTTTTTACAATACGGGCAACAATCATGAATCGGACGTGCGTAAGGGGAAGGGATTAAGGGAAGTATGGTTTATCAGATCATACGATAAAGGAACATCCTGGTCAATTCCTGTAAATATTACCGCAGAGACCCACAGGCCGATGCAGCCCCAGATCAATCCGGCCTATACATTCAAAGAAGACTGGAGAGCTTATGCCAACACGCCGGGTCATGCTTTCCAGTTTCAGAAAGGAAAATTCAGGAGTAGAATTTTTGTGCCGGCTAATCATTCTTCTGGTCCTCCGCAGCCGGAGGGGAGAGATTATAGTGCTCACGGATTTTATACAGATGACCATGGTAAGTCATTCCATTTGGCGGGCACCGTCAATGTTCCGGGCTCCAATGAATGCATGGGAACAGAACTGTCTGGCGACAGGATGATGATGACCATCCGCAATCAACGGGGCGACATCAGGAAAAGAATAATAGCCTACTCAGGAAATGGGGGCGATAAATGGGATACCGTTTATTTCGATTCAACGTTGACAGATCCGGTTTGCCAGGGTTCTATACTGACCCTGGGGTATAAAAAGGGTAAAGCCATAGTCGCCGTTTGTAATGCGGCGGACAGTAGAAGGAGGGATAATCTCACGGTACGTATCAGCTACGATGAAGGCCGGAATTGGATGAAAAGCATTGTAATAGATCTTTCAGCTGATGCCCGACGTGACTGGACAGCTTACAGTGACCTGGTACTGGTGGGAAAGAATAAGCTGGGTGTAATTTATGAGCGTGACAATTATTCGGAGATCGTATTCAAGCCTGTGAAATGGAAATAAGGATCAATTATTAATAGTAAAGTAAAACCCCAACATCATGAAGTTATTGTATGCGGTCATTTTTATTGGTTTATTGAATGCCGGATGTAATTCATCATCAGGTAAAAAAACTGAGCTGGAAAACACTGGCAAGGAAACCGTGCTTACACTTTCGCCCGGCGCGAACAATCCAAGGAACAGTGAGGGAGATTTTATCAGTTTGAAAGACGGAAGCATTTTGTTTGTATACAGTCACTATACAGGCGAGTCAGACGATGATCATGCCTCAGCTTATTTAGCCGGAAGGACCTCGTCTGATAGTGGTAAAACATGGACCCAGGAAGACAGGGTCATAGTTGAAAGGGAAGGATTGATGAATGTCATGTCTGTTTCATTGCTGCGTCTTCAGAATGGCAATATTGCCTTGTTCTATCTGAAGAAAAATTCCACTTCTGATTGCATACCATTGATGCGTATTTCCACAGATGAAGCAAAAACCTGGAGCGAGCCCGTTCCGTGCATTACGGACCGTAAGGGGTATTATGTATTGAACAATGATCGGGTCATACAATTAAAAGACGGGCGACTTCTTATGGCTGTTGCATTGCATCAGACTCCGGCAGATACAACCTGGTCCAATGGTGCCAGGCTCTTCAGTTATTTTTCGGATGATAATGGAGCAACATGGAAATCCAGTCCTCAGGTGGCCAATCCTGACAGTGTGATACTACAGGAACCGGGGGTTGTCGAGCTTAAGAATGGTGAGATCATGATGATCATCCGCGCAAGTCCGGGTGTGCAGTATAAGGCCTATTCGAAAGACCGTGGTGAAACCTGGAGCGCAGCAGTACCAACTAATATCAAATCACCTTTATCCCCTGCAACGATCCAGAGGATACCTTCTACGCAAGATCTCCTGATGGTTTGGAATAATAATGGAGGGGAGAATCCTGCCATTAAAGGGAAAAGGACACCGCTGACTGCCGCCATTTCAAAAGATGAAGGCCAAACCTGGGAGAGTATAAAAAATGTTGAAGATGATCCCGATGGCTGGTATTGTTATATCGCCATGCATTTTATTGATGGCCATGTATTGCTTAGTAATTGCGCGGGTAGCCAGTCCCAAAAAACCCACCTGGATATTACAAAAATAACCAGGCTGAATATGGACTGGATCTATAAGAAATAGGTATATCTAAAACAGTGTTTATGATCACAAGAAGAAGTTTTGTTGAAAAAACTATCGGACTCGTTTCGCTGCCGGTATGGATGTCTTTTACAACGTTCAACAAAACTTTTTCTTCCAGTTCACAGGAAGAGGACCTGTTGAAGATAAAAGCACTTCTGACTGCAAAAGATCCCTTAAAATGGGTATTTGCCGGAGACAGCATAACGCAAGGTGCAAAGCACACCATGGGTTACAGGTCTTATCCGGAAATCTTTGCCGAACGGGTCAGATGGGAGATGAAAAGGGTGAGGGATGTTGTGATCAATACAGCTATAAGCGGGAATACGTCTGCAGATATCTTAAAAGACTATGAGTGGCGGGTGGCTCAATTCGCGCCGGCTGTAGTTTTCATTATGATAGGGACAAATGATGCGTCAGTCAAAAAGGAAATTTCAACTGATCGCTTCAGGAATAATATTGAAGAACTTGTATCAAGAGTTCGCCAAGCTGGGGGTATACCAGTACTTCAAACGCCGAATATCATCATTACTGAAAAGGCAACAGGCAGGGAGAGACTAAAGGATTATGTTCCCATTCTCAGGGAAGTATCGGCGGCTAAAAACACCCTCCTGGTTGACCATTGGGCGTATTGGACGGAGAAAGCAAAGCAGACTCCGGATGAAGTGTACGGGAAATGGATGAGTGATGAACTACATCCTAATGGCCATGGGCACGATGAAATTGCCAAATTGCTTTTTAAAAAATTGGAAATTTTTGATGCAGGCAGTTTTACCGGTTCTGATCATTTCTTAAACGGATAACATGCATATTCAAATATCCCGACTGACTTTGGGAACTGTCCAGCTAGGTTTGAATTATGGAATTGCCAACAGAGCTGGCCAGCCTGACCAATCAAAAAGTCATGCAATACTGGATGCCGCATTGAAAGCAGGTATCAATACGCTGGATACTGCTTATGATTATGGCAATGCCGAAGCGGTGATCGGGGGATTTCTAAAAAGCAAGGCTGAGAAGCCCCTATTGAATATTGTATCCAAATTCAGGATAGAACAGGAGCATGTGGGCAAGATGAATCTGATCAGGAATGATGTTTACAGTAAGGTCAGAAAATCCCTATCGGACCTCGGGATAGAAAAAATGCCGATCTATCTTTTCCATCAGTCTAAAAACCAGCCTTTGCAATCAATGGGAGAATCTATCTCTATGATCCTCCAGGAGTTAAAGCGTGACGGACTGATAGAAAAAGGAGGTATTTCAGTTGACAGGCCAGCCAATATGGATCTTATCATAGGTAACGACTGTTTTGAATGTGTACAGATCCCAATTAATATTTTCGACCAGGAGCTGATCAGGGACAATTCTCTTGTCAGATTAAAAGAGAGAAATAAGATCGTTTTTGCAAGGAGTATTTTTTTGCAGGGACTTTTTTTCCTCGCGCCTGGTGCATTGACTGGAAATCTTAAACAGGCTGGAATCTATTTGAAGAATCTGAGACTCCTTGCTGAGGAAGCTGGCCTGACGGTAGCAGAACTTGCGTTTTCATTTGTGAGAGATCTTGAAGGGATCACCAGCTTGCTATTTGGAGCTGAGCGTGAAGAGCAGGTGCAACAGAATTTTCAATTACTGAATGTTCCAGAGCTTAGTGAGAAGATCAAGTTAAAAGCAGCAGAACTATTTGAGCATATGCCGGATGAAGTGATCACGCCGAGATTATGGCAACCTTAACAACGCAAATATGGACGTAAATCAATTATTCAGACTTGATGGAAAGCTAGCGATTGTGACTGGCGGGGCAGGTCTGTATGGCAGGCAAATTTCACTGGCACTGGCAGAGGCCGGGGCAACCGTAGTGGTAGCTTCACGAGATGAAGATGGTTGTAAAGAATATGCGGCTGCATTGAAGGAAAAAGGATTGAAGGCTGAAGGATTATTTCTTGATCTTTCAGACCAGGCCTCTATCGACAGATTCATTGAAGACGTTGTTGTAAAATTTCAAAGGATAGATGTTTTAGTCAATAATGCTGTATCCAGGAAGGGGTTTAAGAACCTGGATGATCTGACAAAAGAAGATTGGGAGAATGCCCAGAAGATCAATTCTACAGGTTTGATGCTGATAACCCAGGCTGTAGTCAGGCAGATGAGTGAGCAGGGATATGGGAACATCATCAATATTTCGTCGATACAGGGTGTCGTGGGTCCACATTTTCCTGTATATGGAGATACAGGTATGACCAGTCCGTTGAACTATACTTATGATAAGTGGGGGATGATAGGGTTCACCAAATGGATTGCAAATTATTATGGGAAGCATAATATCCGGTGCAACTGCATCAGTCCGGGAGGATATGGCCCTGGTGTATCAGATTCATTCGGGGAAACAGAGTTTACGAGGAATTACAGGAAACTTACTCCGCTTGGAAGATTTGCTGAAGAAGATGACATCAAGGGTCCGGTTGTTTTCCTGGCTTCTGATGCGTCTGCATATGTTACAGGGCATAATCTATTAGTGGATGGTGGATGGACGAGTTGGTAGGAAAGGGCATAAATAAAAAAAGCCTCCCGATAAAATATCGGGAGGCTTTTTGCTGTAGGGGGAGGAGTCGAACCTCCACGGGGACGTTAGCCGTTGCACATCGCGGCGGGAAGCAACTCCCTCCGATAAGGTGGTCAACCCCAGTCGGTGATCCTGCAGAATCACTGGCGTTATGCAATGTTTATCCGTTGGCCCCCACCCCCGAGACAAGAGGGTATGTCTGCCAAAATTTCATCACCCCACAGTGTAAAAGAACTTTCGGCTGCAATATTAAAGGTTTTCCGGTTTTCATTACAAATATTTCAAGAAAAATTTTTAAAATTCAGAAATTATTCAATATATTAGCCTACTTAGTAGAAAATCTTAAATAACGACTGAATAAAAGGGCATGAAATTTAATCTGGACAAACTCGACCTGCAGATCATCAGCGCCATGATGGAAGACGCTGGAATTTCCTATGCTGATCTTGGCAAGCAACTATTTGTTTCGGGTGGAACCATCCATGTCAGGATCAAAAAGTTGCAGGAGCTGGGAGTGGTCAAAGGTACTAAACTCAATGTTGACCTCAAGCAGCTGGGCTATGATATTACTGCGTTTGTTGGTATTTACCTTGAGAAAAGCTCCCTGTACGATGTGGTGGCCGAAGAACTGAAAAAAGTTCCGGAGATCATCAGGCTGAACTATACCACAGGTAACTATAGCATGTTCCTGGAAGTGGTTTGTAAAGACATCAACCAGCTCCGATTCATCCTTCACGATACCCTGCAGCACATTAAAGGGATCGAGCGAACGGAGACATTCATTTCGCTGGATGAAAGTTTTAACCGGAATGTACAGGTGACACGATTGTTGCAGTCATGAAACTGTTAGACAATGCAAAACCTTTTTTCAGTTCCCTTATCCTGCTGATTGCACTCAACCTCATTATAAAACCTGTATGGGTATTTGGGATAGACAGGCAGGTACAGAATATCACCGGGCTGGAGGCTTACGGAAATTATTTCGCGTTGCTCAATCTTTGCCTGGTATTGCAGTTCCTGCTGGATCTTGGTATCACGCCTTATTTTTCCAAACAACTTTCCGCTGAACCTGCTAATGCCAGGTTATTGGCATCACAGGCATTCTCTGTCAAATTCGTACTTAGCATTCTTTATACCATCGTCATTTTTGCCGTTGCAGCCATAACGGGTGTCATGAACTGGAACCTGCTCACTATGCTGATCTTATTGCAGGTGATCACTACTTTCCTTTTGCTGTTAAGAGCAAATCTTTCTTCCGCCCAGCAGTTCACACAGGACGCCTGGGTATCGGTGACCGACAAATTATTCGTGATCATACTGGCGGGCGCTTTATTATTATACCCCGGCATCAGCGGTGGCATCACCATTAATAAATTTGTACTGATCCAGATCGGGGGAATGCTGTTATCGGTTGCACTGGCCCTGTTCTTTTTATACAGACACAAAAAAGAGCTCTTATTCATCAGGTTCCAGGTGGCCGATTCGCAGATCCTGATGGCCAGTCTTCCTTTTGCACTCAATATATTCTGCATGACCACCCTGTTCAGGGCCGATGGGTTCATGATCGAGAGACTTATTCCGGAAGGTGCCTATCATGCAGGAGTGTATGCATCAGCTTTTCGCTTATCCGATGCCGTTAATATGGTGGGATTCCTGGTGGCAGGATTCCTTCTTCCTTATATTTCAAAAAACTGGCCAAACAGGAACCAGGTGGGTTTTGTACTCAGAGCCTGCAGGTATTTTCTCCTGGTTCCCGCCATTGTGATCGCAGCGGGAGGTTGGTTCCTGGCGGGAGAGATCAATCAGCTTTTATACCATGCGAGGGCTGAAGAAGCCACAGCAGTGATCCGCATTCTGCTGATGTGCCTGCCAGCACTGGCTTTGATACAGATCTATGGGACCCACCTTACCGCTACCGGGGAGATCAGGAATTTCCTGCGGGTGAGTGCCATTTTCGCTCTGCTGAATATACTGATCAACTTTTTTGTGATCCCCCATCATGGTGCTGAAGGCGCTGCCTGGGTGGCCTTTTCAACACAGTCAGCATTTGCGGCTGCCGTTACTTATCTTGCAGTGAAGAGAACATCCGTCAGGTTTTACAGATCTGATATCGGATATTATGTTGCACTGTTGATCATATCCGTTCTCATTTTTAAATGGCTAATTTTATAAAAACGGGCATGGCTGATACCATACTTAAAGATATAATTGAGAAAAAGTGGAGCATTTTGCTCTTCACTGGCATTGCCACCCTGTTGGCGCTTGTAGTTAGCCTGGTTTTGCCTGATGAATATGTTTCCCAGGCCTCCCTTCTTCCCGCCAATTCAAAGTTGATGGACAAGCAAAGGTTGTATGAAAATAATATCCAGGAACTGTATTCTGCTTATGGAAATGCAGAGGACCTGGACAGGCTTTTCGCCACCATGCATTCAGGAGCAGTGATCCATCATGTGGCCGACAGCCTGAAGCTGGTTGAACATTACGGGTATAGCAGTAAGAAAAATGCAAAATCCCTGGCGCAGAAAAAACTGGAGAAGAACATCAAGCTAATGCGAACCGAATATGGAGAACTTCGTCTTCGGGTATGGGATGAAGATGCAGCCATGGCTGAAAAGATCGCCAATGCTTTGATCAACAGAACCCAGGATGTATTCGACCAGATGTTCAGGTCGTTCTACGAGAGATCCCTGGGTGCGCTGAAAGGGGAACTTTTGGTGAGAAGGAATCATGCTGATTCGGTACAGGTTGCAGGTGGCAGGTTGCAGCTGGCAGAGATAGAAAAGAAGATTGCAGAATACGAGATTACAGGGCTTAATCCGCCGGCAGCATTTTTTGTCATGGAGCAGCCCTCATTATCCCTGATACCCGACCGCCCTAAAATAGTTCTTAATGTACTGATCACATTTCTGGCTTCACTGTTCACTATCCTCGCCTGGATCGCTGCTAAACGGAATATGAATGTGTGAATGCAATGAAGGGCATCCTTTCATATCGCTCAATTCTTTTTCTGTTCCTGATCTCCGTGGCGGGAGCATTGGCATACGGTAACTTTGTATTATTGGGAATCGTGCCTGTGCTGATCATCCTGTTGGCAGGGCTTACAAAACCTTCGCTGATCTATTTCCTGCTTTTATTCACCATTCCGCTTTCCACCGAATTTCAGTTCAGTTCCTCATTGGGCACCGACCTGCCCGACGAAACCCTGATGTGGTTGCTGAGCCCGATCATTCTGTTCATCGTATTCAGGGATAGAAAGTTATGTGGAGACCTGTTTCGCAGCAGGATCATCCTGTTGATCATTGCAGCATTATGCTGGACCTTGATCACCGTGCTGCTGTCTGAGATGCCTTTGATCTCAGTTAAATTTTTGCTGGCTAAGATCTGGTATATCATACCCTTTGTATTGGGTACAATCATCTTCCTAAAGGGGAAAAAAGAGCACTTCCTGGCGGGCAATCTCATGTTAGTGGCCATGCTGTTCACTGTGCTCGTAATTCTGGCCAGGCATGGTATGGAAGGCTTCAGTTTTGAAACCGTCAATGATGTAACTGCACCGTTTTTCCGGAACCATGTGAATTATGGGGCTTTATTGGTGTGCATGATCCCCGTTGCCTGGGCCTTATACAGGTCTGGTTACAGGTATTGGATATTGGGTCTGATCATCTTGTTAGCCGGACTGGCATTCTCTTATTCGAGGGGAGCATGGCTGGCATTGGGTGTTGCCGTTATAGTAGTTTATGTAATGAAGAAAGGGAAATTGCAGTGGCTGATGGGATCTGCAGCGTTGGTGCTGGTAGCCGTTTCAACCTGGTTGTTGCTGGACAACCGCTATCTGCAATACAGGCCTTTGTATGAAAAAACCATTTATCATGCATCCTTTGATGAGCATATGGCGGCCACTTACAACATGCAGGATATGTCTACGGTAGAAAGGTTTTACCGCTGGATAGCCGCCACTAAAATGGCGAAAGAAAACTGGATCACGGGGTCAGGACCTAATAGTTTTTATCCCTTGTACAAATCATATACAGCAAATGATTTCAGAACCTATGTCAGTAACAACCCGGAAAAATCTACTGTTCACAACTATTTCCTGTTGCTCCTGACCGAGCAGGGGATTCCGGGTCTGCTTTTATTCATAGCGCTGTTTGTAACTATGATGATGACTGCACAGAAGGTCTATCTTCAAACTGCAGATCCGCATATCAGGGGTCTGATGCTGATGACAGGAGCCATACTGGGAATGATAGCGGTGCTGGTTTTCCTTAGTGACCTGATAGAGACGGACAAGATCGGATCTGTGTTTTATTTGTGTGCAGGAACAATTTTAGTGAGTCAGTTCAACTGCGAACATCAAGAGCATCACGAAGTCCGTTTCCCAGCAAATTGAAAGATAATACCAGTATCATAATAGCTAATCCCGGCACAATGGCCAGCATAGGATTATTGGTGATGATGAAATTATAATTCTCCTTGATCATCAAACCCCAGCTTGGTTGTGGTGGTTGAACACCAACCCCGAGAAAACTAAGGCCGGCTTCGATAACAATAGCTGTTGCAAAATTGGAAGCTCCCATAACCAGCACGGGGCCTAATACATTGGGAAGGATATGTACTCCAATGGTCCTGATATCCGAATATCCCAGGGCTCTTGTCGCTTCAATATATTCCAGTTCGCGGATGCTGAATACCTGGCCCCGGATCATTCGGGCCACACTTACCCAGAGTGTAAGGCCAACGGCTACGAATACCTGCCAAAAGCCCTTGCCAAGCACAAGTGTAATGGCGAATACCAGCAGCAGGGTAGGGATGCTCCACACTACATTAATGAACCACATAATTACATCGTCTGTTCTTCCACGATAGTATCCCGCCAGTGCACCGAGTAAGATGCCCAGCGTCAGAGATATCAACACTGCAATGCTGCCAACACTCAGACTGACCCTGGTTCCCACGATCAACCTGCTTAGAATGTCCCGGCCATACTTATCCGTTCCCAGCCAGTTAGTTCTTTCTTCAATATATCCCGATATATCATCATGACCCTGCATGAATACCAGTGACTTGGCGTAAGCTATGCGTTCACTGATGTCTTCATCCACATATTTCTGTACAATGATGCTGTCTTGATTTGTTGTATATGACGTGATCGGGATCCAGGTGAACTGATCTGGTTTCCCGGAAATGGTTCTTTCTATTATGCCTGCAGTTTTGGCTTCATTCTTTTTCAGTTTCAGGTATTTCATTTTAAAACCCGGGGATTGCCCGCTGATCTCCAGGATCATCCTGTTGGCATTGGGAGAAGGATCGGGCGCGATCCAGTACGCAAATATGGCAACCAGCAGGGCAGCGAAAATGCAGAACAGTCCGGCTATGGCGGCTTTGTTCCGAATCAGTTTTGTCAGCGCTGTTTGAAAAAGTGAATTTGATTGCACCCGCCTAATATACTATCATTTTACTTTGCGTCCTTTCCATTTCACTGCTCCTAATTGGCCAAATGTTCCGGACACTACAGTATAGATCACATGCAGCGGCTGCACGAACGGGAACAAAGGCATCAGGTGCGACAGTGAGAAAAAATTCAGGATGTTGTTTGTAAAACTCCATTCAGCAATGGTTTTGAGCATGAAAGCTGCGAGGCAGAATGAAAAATGCAATGGGCTTATCAGTGCCATGAGCAGAAACAGGAGGGTGCAGAAATTGAGCAGGTAAACCAGGAGCAGAATCCTGAATATTTTCTTATCCTGGTATCTGCGTGCCTTGCTGGCCCAGCGGATCCTCTGACGGAAAAATGCGCCTATGGTTTCTTCGGGCCTGGTGTCCACAATGGCTTTGCGGCTGAATGCATAACTGATGCGGCCGGGAAACTTAGCGCTGAATTTCTGCATCAGCAGCATATCATCGCCCGTGGCGATATCATCTATGCCTTCAAAACCGTTTACTTCATAGAATGCATCTCTCAGATAGCCCAGGTTGGCACCGCTGGACATATCATGATAACCGGAGTGGACTGATGCGGCGGTGATGCCTTGTAAGATGGCAAAATCAAGGGACTGAAATCTTGACAGCAAAGATTTTCCCGGTACCATTCTTACCGGGCCTGTAACCATTACAGCCCTTGTATTTTTTAATACGCCAGACATGGTGCTGATCCAGTCAGGGGGAACAATGCAGTCGGCATCGGTAGTGAGGATCATATCACCTTTGGCATATTTGATTCCGGTGGCGATGGCCATTTTCTTGAAGGCTACGGAATTGTCAAGGTCTTCATCTTTCAGGGCAATGACAGTGGCATGTTTTGAAGAGGCAATTTCAGCAGTACGATCACTGGAATGATCGTCAATGACAATGATCTCTACATGATCTGCAACATGGTCCTGTTGCCTGACGGCATCTATACAGGGTCCAATATTTTTTTCTTCATCTCTTGCGGGGATCAATACGGAAACTCTGATATCTGAAGATCCCCTGGATTCAAATTCCGTGATCGTCGAGAATCTTTTATTGTACTTGTACAATAGTATGGCATAGAATACCAGCAGTATGGAAAACAAGACCGATATGATGATCAGTAAGGTCAAGCTGGATGTTTAAAAGCTTCGGCAATGTATTGTACATTCCGGATATGCAGCAATTGGTGGCCGGATTCCAGCACGTCAATTTTTTTTCTTGTATGCAGGGCATGGAAGAATTTTTCTCCAGGTGCAAGTGGGATGATGGTATCATATCTTCCATAGATCATCGTAACTGGAATATTATAACGGTTGATAAGGGAGATCACGAGGCGCAGATGGGGTTTGAATTTCCGGAATGAGGTCCAAACCCTGTATACCTGCTCCCTGATCGTTTTATCTCCAAAGTATCGGTCTACGTATTTCAGTGCGCCTTTGTTGACCAGTTTCAAGGATTCACCACGTTTGAGCATTTTTATAAATCGGTCAGGGTTGGCAACCGCTTTTTTGAAGATCCGGTTGCCAATAGAAGTTTGGGTAGAGAACCAATACCAGGGATTCATGTGCAGTCCGTCTGGAGCAATTAATACCAGGTTATTTATTCGTTCGGGGATCAGTTCCATGAGTTGCAGACAGATCCTTCCGCCCATACTGTATCCCATGAGCCCGATCTTGTCCTGTTTTATATGCGGACAGATAGATATAAGTTCCAGGAGATCTGTGGGTTGGAACAGTTCGCCGTTATTCCATTTTGTTTCTCCATGAAAGGGGAGATCGAAAGCAATAAATAACTGACCAGGCACCTGATCCGCAAGCCAGTCGAAAGTGCGGGCAAATGTGCCGAACCCGTGGAAGCATAATACTATGCCCGGGCCAGTACCTGAATAGCGGTAATGGATCTCGGAGTTTTTATATGTAATGAATTGGGATTGCATGCAGCCTTGCAGCTGCAAAATAATCAAAGCTTGATGAAGGACCGTTTTGAAATGGAGGATTCACGTCTGATCTGCATCAGGTAATTGCCAGTTGGCAGGGATTGAATGGGAAATGGAAGAACATTCTCACCTTTTTCAACTGTCCTGTCAAATACACCCTTTGCATTGCCAGAACGATCAAAGATGTTGATATGAATGCTTTCTTTCCTGTCAGCTGAAATTTTCAGGTTGATGGAAGAGCTGGCGGGCACCGGATACAAGGTTTCCGCTGCCAGGGCAGATTTGATGGTGACGGCAACTACCTGGGAGAATGCCGATTTGCCGTCAAAGTCCACCTGTTTCAGACGATAGAAGTTTTTTCCAGGCACCGGGTTACTATCCGTGAACTTATATTTCACCTTGGTTGAGGATCTGCCTTTCCCTTTGACTTCGCCGATAGCCTTGAAGTCCCTGGCATTACCGGACCTTTCTATGATGAAGTGACTGTTGTTCAGTTCGGAACTTGTTTCCCATCGCAGTTCAACTTTCTTATCAGCGGCTTCTGCTTCAAATTTCGACAGCTTTACTGGGAGAGATGCAGCAGCCAGGAAATTGCTGACCTGTTCAAATATCAGGCGGTGGCCCTTGTTATTTACATGAGTACCATCACCGGCGCTTAATTCGGGGTTAATAGTCAAACCATCACTGGCTACCAGCAGATCCCAGACATTGATCGCCCTGCCTGTAAATGAATTCAGGATAGAATCTTTCTGCTCCCTCAACTGTACCTGCTGATCATAACCCACTGAGTTCCTGGGTTGTGAAGTAAGAAATATGATCTGTTTCCCCGCGTCGGATGTGTATTTGCCATAGGTGCGATAATTATCCATCGTGGTTTTAGTGGGCATGTTATTGGCCACGTCGTTTGACGGATAATTAACCAGGATGATATCAGGAGAGAGTGAAATTGCTTTATTGATATTCCTGTCAGGGTCCGGGCCCATATAACCTGATGGAGGTACAAAACCATTCTCCCTGCCTACATAGGTAGTGGTGCCACCCTTGCCTAAATTATACACAATGGTGTCTGCGCCGTCGGAGAGATTCCTTCTGACCGATAATTTCAGGCGGCTGACCCAACTGGAGTCGATCGGCCATGCACCTGCACCTTCGGCTGTTGATGAACCCATTACAGCTATAACTACATCTTTTGTCTGCCCAGTTGCATTACCGCTAACTAATATAACGGCAAGCAACACCACGATCCTGCTGATCATTGCGTTCAAGGATTTATTCAGTAAATCTTTCTGTTATTGAAGTTTCCTGGGTTTGGGAAGATGGAGTTGGGAGGGGCGGATCCTAAGTTATTCGACTGACTTCAAATATATAATATCAGTTGGCCATTTTTCCAGCTGCTATTTTAAAATTATACACATTTCGTAAAAAATATTTTGTACTTTCGAATTAGTTGCATAACTAACAATATGTCAAACAACCAATTTAAACGGGGCGAGTTATACAGCTTTATCACTGGTAAGGCTTCCACCGCCATAGCCAGGAGGTTGCAGAAGAATTTCAAGCAGAATGGAATGGACATTACCATTGAGCAATGGAGTGTATTGTATCATTTGTGGAAACAGGATGGAGTGAATCAACAGGAACTGTGTAATGCTACTTTCAGGGATAAGCCCAGCATTACGAGGCTGGTGGATAACCTGGAAAAACTCAAACTGGTGAAAAGGGTGGCCTCCAAGGAAGACAGGCGCAGGAACCTGATCTATTTGACAGATACGGCACGAAAACTGCAGGATCAGTCGATGGACCTGGCCAACCAGACCCTCAATGAAGCCCTCGAAGGTGTTGCTCCTGACGATATTGAACTTTGCAAGCAGGTACTGCAAAAGGTTTACGACAATCTCAAATAATCAATCATATTAAACTAGAAATTATGGCTGCCGAAGTACACGCACAAAATGCACTGAAAGGTGGAGAATGGGTGATCAAAGAAAGTGATCCTGAGGGTACATTCACGCCGGAAGATTTTTCCGAAGAGCACAAAATGGTGATGGACATGTGCAAGTCTTTTCTCGATGCCGAAATTTATCCTATCCTGGACCGGATCGATAATCTTGAGCCGGGCCTGATGCCCTCATTGATGGATAAGGCGGGAGAGCAAGGCTTGCTGGGGAGTTCTATACCTGAGGACCTTGGAGGTCTGGGTAAAGACTTTATCACCAGTACGATAATTAATGAAGGTCTGGGTGGCGGGCACTCATTTTCTGTTGCCATTGCGGCCCATACAGGCATAGGCACCTTGCCCATCCTGTATTTCGGTACGCCTGAACAGAAAGCCAAATATGTGACCAAACTGGGAACCGGCGAGTGGAAAGGGGCTTATGGCCTGACTGAACCCAATTCGGGATCGGATGCCCTCAGTGCCAAAACCACTGCTAAACTCAGTGACGATGGGAAGTATTATATACTGAACGGGCAGAAATGCTGGATCACCAACGGTGGTTTTGCAGATGTATATACTGTATTTGCCAAGGTGGATGGGGATAAATTCACTGCTTTTATTGTAGAAAGGGGATTTGAGGGATTCACTCAAGGGCCTGAAGAACAGAAGATGGGAATCAAGGGCTCATCTACGGTGCAGTTATATTTCCAGGATTGTAAAGTTCCTGTTGAAAATGTACTGGGCGAGATCGGCAAGGGTCACGTGATCGCTTTCAATATTCTTAACATAGGCAGGCTGAAATTATGTGCAGCAACACTTGGCGGCGCAAAAAGAGCCATGGATACTATTGTCCAGTATGCAAATACGCGCGAACAGTTCAAACAGCCTATTGCAAATTTCGGGGCTATACAGCACAAGCTGGCTGAGGCTGCCACACGGGTATGGATATGCGAAGCGGCGTTGTACAGAACTGCGATGTGGATCGAGGAAAAAGAGAAAGAACTTCTGGCTAAGGGCCAGTCTTATGCAGATGCGCTTCTGGGTGCTGCGGAGGAATATGCCATTGAATGCGCGATACTGAAAGTATTTGGCAGTGAGTTGCTTGACTATGTAGTGGATGAGGGTGTTCAGGTACATGGCGGTAACGGGTTCAGTGCCGAGTACAATATTTCCCGTGCCTACCGCGACAGCCGTATCAACAGGATCTATGAAGGAACGAATGAGATCAACAGGTTACTCACGGTGGATATGGTACTCAAGCGCGCCATGAAAGGCCGGCTTGATATCATGGGACCTGCCATGGCCGTACAAAAAGAACTGATGAGCATTCCTGAGTTCGGGGATGTGGATGATACACCGTTCGCATCTGAAAGAAAACTGATCAGGAACCTGAA
Source organism: Chitinophagaceae bacterium (assembly GCA_035298945.1). Classification (GTDB taxonomy): domain Bacteria; phylum Bacteroidota; class Bacteroidia; order Chitinophagales; family Chitinophagaceae; genus Pollutibacter. Next base: position 37,350 of record DATGXN010000320.1, read on the forward strand.
GAAGACCATTATGATGGTTGCTGGTGCAGCTGCGCAGAAGCTGATGATGAAACTTGAATCAGAACAGGAGATCCTGATGAATATTGCAGACATGGCCATTGAAGTGTTCCACTCCGAAAGTGGGATCCTCAGGGCGATGAAAGCTGCTGAGAAAGGAGATCCACGCGCCTCTGTGTTTGCAGACATGGCCAGGACCTATCTGTATGACGCGGCGGACAAGATCAATAAGTCAGGCAAGGATGCCATCAATGCTTTTGCTTCCGGCGATGAGCAGCGGATGATGCTGTTGGGCTTGAAACGTTTTACAAAATCAGAACCTTTCAACAGCAAAGATGCGCGCAGGCGGATCGCAGCTGTGTTGATCTCGGCGAATGAATACCCCTACTAATGTGTTTGCCGGTTAATGTGTTAACCGGTTAGTGCATTAGATAGGCAGGGAAGAGATAATGTTTAAGAGTATCGGGATGCCGGTACTCTTTTTTATGCGGCAAAGGTTCTAATCTTTCATACTTATCTAATGCATTAACAGGCTAACCGGTTAACCGGCAAGCACACTAAATGGCCGGGAAGCGATCAAAGATATTGAAACGCATTAGGGTCTTCTTTCCGGGTTCGCTGCACAGGCTTGGGTTTCACTGTTCTGGTTTTCATGATAATTGCAAGGCCTATGATCAGGCAAAGCGCCAGTACAATAAAGGTGATGTGATAGATCATGTAAATGTCCATAATGTGGTCTGAGTTCAACACATAAAACATCATGTAGATGAACAGGAAGCACAAATAGGTGAATACAAGTCCTCCTGAAATAAACGCTTTACCCATTTCTTTTCTATGGTACATGGCTGCCTTCAATTGATCCACGAAGAAATAGAATGAAAAGGCAGTGACCACAAACAGACCGGGTCCGATAATGACCGTCAGGAATCGGTCCGTCAGGCCAAAAAATAAATACATGATAATGTCAAACAGTACCAGGATGCCCAATGAGATGAAGAGCAGTTTGGTGGTTTTCTCTGTTTTTGAAAAATATCGCAGGAAGATCAACATGAGCGGAGCGTCAAGTAAGTTGTTGCAGGTGCCGATATAAAAAGTCGCGAGCGGACTGATGTTGATCACCTTGGTGGAAATGAGATCGATAAAGACGATCTGCAGCAGATTGAAAGCCAGGGCCAGGAAAGAATATTTACCCTCCTTGAAATTCAGAATAAGGAGAAACGCTGCCAATAATTGCAGCAATATGCTTATGATGCCGGCTAGATTCACACTATTCATAGCGGATCGATTTCATAGGAATTGGATAAAAACGGGTCACCTCTTAAAAACGCTAATATTGCCCGTCAATTACAGCATTTTATATATTGTAACGAAATTCAGTGAAAGTGCAGTGCCGGACTAGTAAAAATACCCATGGTGCCTGCGTAGTTTTTTGTATAATTGGCTGATATGAAATTACTATTCATCTTTTTGTCATTATTGATCTCCTGTAGTTTGAAGGCCCAGTCAGTTCCCGGTTCCCAGATGTTTAAAACCATCGGAGCGTTACCTTATATGGAATATGGTTTGGGAGATGACAGGCTGGGTGGTGCTAAAATGGGATACCTGGACTCTAATGTAGTGATCAGGGTGGTTGACAGTGTGAACGGCGATTATAAGGTCCAGCTTTCTTCCCGGCACGCTGCATACATGCCAAAAACAAGCGTAAAGCCTGCTCCTGAAATATTGCCAAGAAATTATTATCTGAGTTCCAGCTTTAAGGTATATGGTGACTCGGCATTTGATTATGTAAGTGTGTCCATGGAAGAAAAATTGCCATACCGGAGCCAGCAGACCATTGAACCTGCCGGGATCATGGTAGATCTGTTTGGGATCACTTCAAATACCAACTGGATCACCCAGCTGGGAACTGCAAAAGAAATTGAAAACACCTGGTATGAGCAGCTGGAAGATGATGTGATGCGAATTCATATCCGGTTGAAACATAACCGACACTGGGGGCATTCGATATTCTATGATAGTTTATCTAATCGTCTTTTTATCCGTGTAAAAAGGCCTCCGAATGCCGATGTGAAAAAATGGAGGATAGCCATTGATGCGGGGCATGGGGGTACAAATACCGGGGCATCGGGTACAACAACCAAAGTGCTTGAAAAAGATTATACATTGTTGATGGCCAAAGAGCTGGAGAAGACATTTAAGAAGGCTGGGATGAAACATGTGTTCATGACCAGAACAATTGACACCACGCTGAGCATGGAAGAGCGTATCCTGATGCTGCGTAAAGAAAACCCTGATATCCTGATCAGCATGCATTTGAATTCATCGGCTGTAGATACCATCCGGGGTACCAGTACTTTCTATCGGTATGTGGGATTCAGGCCACTTACACAGGCGGTTTTAAAGAGAATGCTGGAGACAGGACTGAAAGAATATGGTAATGTGGGAAGTTTTAATTTCGCATTGAGTGGTCCTACGGATTACCCGAATTGCCTGGTGGAAGTTGCGTTTCTGAGCAACCCGGGAGATGAGAAGAAGATCGTTGATCCTAAGTTTCATAAACTGGTTGCAAAAAAGATTGTTGAGGGTGTCAAAGACTATGGGAAAAAATGATCATTTAGGTCTTATGTATGAGTAACGCGCCCCACTAGGGGGAGTTCCTGATAGTAGGTAAATTTAATTTCCACATTAACAACCTAAAATCAGGAACTATGTCTAAAATTACGGCAGTTAATTTTGAAGGTCAAACGCTATTTTGTGGCGTTGATGTACATAAGAAGAGCTGGCGGGTGAATATCCGGTGCCAGGAATTTGAGTTGGCTGATTTTTCCCAACCGCCTTCAGTAGAGAGCCTATGGAATTATTTAATCAAGCGGTATCCTGGGGCCAGTTATGAGGTAGGCTATGAAGCAGGCTTTAGCGGGTTTCATGTTCAACGCGACCTATCGGCAACAGGAGTACATTGTATCGTAGTCAATCCGGCGGACGTGCCAAGTTCAGATAAAGATAAAAAGAGAAAGAGCGATCGCGTGGATGCGCGCAAGCTGAGTCGTGAACTATCCAAGGGCACTTTAACGGGCATCCATATTCCCACGGTGGATATGGAACATGCCAGAACCCTGGTGCGGCAACGCCAGATGCTGGTCAAAGACAGTACCCGGTGCAAGTCCAGGATCCTTCATAAACTCATGTTCAGCGGCGTGGAGACAGGTGATTGCGATGGCCAGAAGCACTGGAGCCGCCGGTTTGTTGAGCACCTGCGGCAATTACCCTGTGCCACGCCGGTGCTGCGTCAGGCACTTGACTTGGCCATTGAGGAGTATGTTCAGATCCGTAAACTGCTGAACCTGGCCACCCGGCAAATACGCCTGTTGGCCAAACAAGAACCTTACGCTCCCGTACAGCAGTTATTGCAAAGCATTCCCGGTATTGGCATGGTCAACTCAATGATCATTATGACGGAGATCCAGGACATGTCCCGTTTTTCCAGCCTGGATAAGCTATGTTCCTATGCCGGCATTGTTCCGGACAAGTTCAGCAGCGGGGAGGAAGAAGCTGTGCGGGGGATTACCCACCGCAGCAATAATCAGCTCAGAATGGCGATTGTTGAAAGCAGCTGGACGATCATACGCAAGGATCCTGCGATGTTGATGTTATATAAGAGATACTGCCAGTCCATGGTGCCTAATAAAGCGATCATCAAGATCTCCAAGCACCTGTTAAGCAGGATGAGGCACGTGTGGTTGAAGGGAGAGCCCTACCAGATCGGCATGATGGGGAGTGTTTAGTTTTTTAGGGATACAGATTAAAATATAAATATTATTTGTCCTGTTCAAGTCATTGATGGCGCTCACAGTTGACAGCACACTGCAACGAATGAACAAGTTCAGATTGCTCTTTTTAGAATACCAGCGCCTTTTAAACAGCTAAACAAGACAATGCGGCGATACAGAAGGGTAGAAAAAGGAATATCGACCGCTGATTGAAGGATACTTGAATAACGGCAAATGGGATAAGCTATAATGTATGTAGACTCAGGAATTACCATATTACTATCAGGATATTTTTGCGGTATGCAGCGAATACTCAACATTGAAGTGTGCTTGCCGGTTACCATACTAACCGGCAAGCACACTAAAACGGAACAGAAAAATCTTAACTATGCAAAGGAAAGACTTCATCAAAGCCGTGGGTATGGGTTCGCTGGGAATGATCATTAAACCTCAATTTTCAGATAATATGACAAAAAACATTTTCGTTCATCATGTTTATTTCTGGCTGAAGAACCCTCAGAGTGCAGAAGACAAGTCCAGGTTAATTGCCGGCCTGGAGAAACTTTCCAGGGTAAAAACCATCGATATGTTCCATATCGGGCAACCGGCTGGCACTAACCGGGAGGTGATCGACACCTCATATTCCATATCCTGGATGGTTATTTTTAAGGATAAAGCGGCCCAGGATTCTTACCAGGTTGACCCCATTCACCTGAAATTTGTTGAAGAATGCTCGGTTTTATGGCAGAAAGTGGTGGTTTATGATTCAGTAGATGTTTAAGAAATTGTGAATACCAAGATAATACTTGGCGCCCCCGAATATTTGATTATCTTTGTTTCGTTATTAGTTCTGATCTATTTGCTTCTGTAAGTACGTACGCAATGTTCTACATGTTCTTGCCCTCCGTCTTATCGTTCTCTTAGTCAGTTCCCATTAGTTAGTTATTTAAATTTAAGAAATGAACATTTTCGTGTCCAATTTGAGCTTCCAGGTTCAAGATCAGGATCTGCTCGAGATCTTTGCAGAGTATGGAGAAGTATCTTC
>DATGXN010000321.1:0-2500 GCA_035298945.1 Chitinophagaceae bacterium
TTTCAACCGGAGGAGCCCGTTGCATTAACCGGGGAAAAAGTAAAATTACTTTCAGTAAATGGAGAGGTGATAGAAGTGGACAGGGCTTTCTTAAAGCCAGTGCCTGAGCTTCCTCATTTATCAAACAGTGAGGAAAGGAGAGGAATGCCTAACAAGCAATTTGTTATGGTGATCGATCTCGCCCGTTGCAAGAACTTAAAGAAATGCCAGAGTGCATGCAATCATATGCACCAGGTGCATCCGGGTCAAAGCTGGATCAAAGTGCTGAGTATGGAAGACTCTGACCATACCGCTCCATACTGGCAGCCAACCACCTGCATGCATTGCGACGAACCACCATGTGTAAAAGTTTGTCCTGTTGATGCCACGTTTAAACGTCAGGATGGCCTGGTACTCATAGACAGTGACCGTTGTATCGGTTGTAGGTTTTGCATGGCGGCCTGTCCTTACTCTACACGTGTATTCAACTGGGGTGAACCTGTGTTAACTGCTGAAGTCAAAGACCAGCACTATTCCTGCGAAACCAGCATGCCACAGAAAAAAGGAACCGTGGGTAAATGTGATTTCTGTCCGGATATGACAAGAAAAGGAGAATTGCCCCATTGTGTTTCGGCATGCCCTAACGGAGTATTCTTTTTTGGGGATATGAATGAAGACTCTGTATCAAACGGAGCAGAAACATTCCGCTTTTCGGAATTGATCAAAGACAAAGCTGGTTATAGGCTGATGGAAGATCTTGGAACCAAGCCCAGGGTGTATTACCTGCCTCCGGTGAACAGGAATTTCCCTTACGAGAACGGGCTTGAAACGCAGGCTGAGTCAGATAAATTGAATACTTCTAAATAATGTGACGTGGAAAATCCAAATGTAAACGCAGTGGAGCAGATCACTAAAGATCTTTTACCGCAGAAATTCGGCAAAAGAGGAAAGATCTGGACGGCTGTATTAGTTGTTATTTGCCTGTTTGGCGCTTATGCCTATTTCAGGCAGTTGAAGTACGGACTGGAAGTGACCAATATGCGCGACTATGTATCCTGGGGGATCTATATTTCCAACTTTGTTTTTTTTGTTGCTATCAGTCTGGTAGGCTCCCTGATCACAGCGGTATTCAGGCTCTCTGATGTAAAATGGAGTACACCTTTAACAAGGATCGCAGAGATCATTGCCGTATCGGCAATCGTTTTTGCCTCCATCATAATCATTGTTGATATGGGACGGCCGGAAAGGTTCTATAACCTGTTTCTGCATGGAAGGATCCAGTCGCCGATCATCTGGGACGTCATCGTGATCACTACTTATTTCTTCATCAGCATCCTGTTACTATATATTCCATTGCTGCCGGATCTTAAGATCCTGATCAAGAATGAAAAACCCGGCACCTGGCTGAGTAAGCTTTATCGGTTCCAGGGCTCGTTCTGGGCAGGTACCAAAGAGCAGTTCCGTATTGGAAACAAAGCCATCAACATTTTATGTATCCTCATCATACCCGTGGCATTCAGCATCCATACAGTGACTTCCTGGTTGTTTGCCACAACCTACAGGCCGGGATGGGATAGTACCAATTTCGGTGCTTATTTCATATCCGGTGCTTTCCTTGTAGGTGCAGGAGGAGTGGTTACGGCCATGTATATTTTCCGGAAATATTATCACCTAGAAAAATACATTACAGAAAAGCATTTCGACCGGATGGGTAAGATCGTGGTGCTGCTTGCACTTCTCTACCTCTATTTCAATGTCAACGAATACCTGGTTCCTGCATTCAAAATGAAAAAATCAGAAGAGATGCACCTCGATGAATTGTTCACAGGCGATTTCTCGCGAATGTTCTGGTTTGCCATCCTGGTAGGTATGGTCATCCCGATCCTGATCCTGTTATTCAGAAAAGGGCGGAAGCCTTTGCCTGTTTTCATTGCTGGGGTGATGATAGTTATCGGGGCATGGTTTAAAAGATACCTAATTGTTACACCCACTTTGTTGCATCCATTTTTACCGATGCAGGATGTGCCCATGAACTTCCGCCATTATTTCCCGAGTTGGGAAGAATGGGCGATAGCCATGGGGTCACTGGCGGGTGCACTCCTGATCATTACTTTCTTTGTAAGGATCTATCCGATAGTGCCCATTGAAGAAACGATCATTGAACAAACTGAAAGCCATGAGAAAGCCGATCATTAATTATATCATATTTGTTTTTTGCACCTGTATTTTATTCTCACTAAATGTATCAGCGCAGAAAAAAGAAGATCCGGGTAAGGAATATATCAGCCTGCGTTATTATAACGTGAATAATAATATTCAATACCTGGTGCTGTCAAGCCAGCTGAAAAAGAACAACCAGGTAAGGCCTCAACCCAATAAAGTGTACGATGTTTATATGGAGACCAGTGATCCATCTAATTTTGTCGGGAAGATCAAAACTGATTCCCTGGGTGATGCAAATGCAATCATTCCACCTGCACTGAAATCTCTTTGGGACTCTTCTGCACAGCATATATTTATT
>DATGXN010000322.1:0-13405 GCA_035298945.1 Chitinophagaceae bacterium
GCAAGCTGTATAAACTTATCAAGTCGATCTCGGGGCAAAGTGCGAACTCCTTTATCAGGTATATCCGTTTGCGCAAAGCGGCAGAGCTGTTTATCAATTCCAATTACAATATTAACCAGACTGCATTTTTTGTGGGAATGAAGGATATTAAATATTTCAGGGAGCAGTTTACCAAGACTTTTGGCATTAAACCTTCCGAATACATCAGGAAATACCGGAAGAGTTTCGGTAGAAATTTCAAATTAAATGAAGATCTCACGAGGGACAGCTGATCTTGATCTTCGCCAGCTGGCTTTTATTTGACTGATATCCCGCCTGCTTTAGGCCCTGAGGCCGGATTTGTACGAATTTACTCCCTATTTTATCCTGTAAATCCCCCATATCGCTGATGCAACCGGTGTTATTTTCAGGCAGGCAAAACCATGCCCTGTTCTGGATTCCGGATGAAAAAAAACGAATGTATATCGGCCAGTTTTTGTGAGATGTATGACTATCCGGATATTCCGTTGGTAGTTCGTTCACCCGGCAGGGTCAATATCATAGGCGAGCACACAGATTATAATGAAGGTTTTGTGCTTCCTGCCGCCATAGACAAGGCGATGTATGTGGCCATGGCAAAACGTGCCGACGATAAGATCCGGATCTATGCCACGCAATTTGAAGAAAGATATGAAACTACCATGGCCGAGGTCAAACGGACTGATCAGCACTGGTCTTCCTATGTACTTGGCATCGTTGATCAGTTAAAAAAATCCGGCTCCGAATTCAGTGGATTTGACCTGCTGATTGATGGGGATATTCCTATAGGGGCAGGGCTTTCTTCTTCAGCTGCATTGGAATGTGCCACGGTGTTTGCGATGAACCAGGTGTACAAAAGAGGTCTGTCCAGGGCCGAAATGGTCCATATCGCCATGTTGGCGGAGCACGAATTTGCGGGGGTAAAATGCGGGGTCATGGATATGTTCACCTCCCTTTTTGGTAAACAGGACCATGCGATCAATCTGGATTGCCGCAGCCTGTTATATGAATATATCCCTTTAAATATGCGGGGATTGAAGATCGTGATGCTGAACACGAACGTGAAACATATGCACTCCACCTCAGAGTACAATACAAGGCGGCAGCAGTGTGAGCAGGGGGTGGCCTGGGTCAAAACGCATGTACCACAGGTGACCGCACTTAGGGATGTGACCCATGAGATGCTTTGCAGTTATGTTTTACCCCATGATAATACGATCTACAGGCGTTGCAAACATGTGGTAGAGGAAAATAATCGCCTCCTGACGGCCTGCGTAGATCTTAAAAAAGGCAATATCTCCGAACTCGGCAGAAAGATGTACCTCTCTCACCGGGGTTTGAGCAGTGATTATGAAGTGAGCTGCCCCGAGCTGGACTACCTGGTGAATTTTGTAAGGCCGAACAGCGGGGTGCTGGGGGCCAGGATGATGGGAGGTGGATTTGGCGGGTGCACTATTAATATTGTCAGGGAAGAGGTATTGGAAGAGCTGTTGGACTCAGTCAGTTCTGCCTATGAGAAGGCGATGGGGCTACCGCTCAGTTATTATATAGCATCTGTGGAAAATGGGACCGAGGTAATTTCTGACAGGCAATTGTTTCACCAATAGCATTTTGATGTGAGCGTAGTTTTTGTTCATAAACAACAGTCAGGTAACAGGATGTTTCCACATCCTGTTTTAAAATCTACTTCATGGCTGATCAGCCACAAAATATTAATAGAGATATGAAATTACCCCTGCATAGAAGGAATTATACCAAAATACCCCATATGATTACGAATTTCCCCCTTACCCTAAAAACCATCTGAGGCTATATTTAATCGTTATACTCACCCAACTAAACTGTAAGAATGAAACGAACTGCTTTTCTTCCCTCAAAAGGCTTAGTTATTTTTCTACTGCTTTTATTCAATTTGGCTGCGTCTGTCAACCTTTCTTTTGCCCAGCAAAAACAGGTGACCGGCAAAGTGACAGACGAAAAAGGCGAAGGCGTTGCCAATGTTTCGGTATCTGTCCAGGGCAGCAGCCGAGTAGTATTAACCGGAGCTGACGGTACATTTATTATCTCCGCAAGTAAGGGCCAGACGCTGGTATTCTCCAGTGTTGGTTATAAAGGCATCACCATGGTATTGGGGGATGACCCCCTGGTCAATGTTTCACTGACAACGGAAATAGCTGCCATGACGGATGTGGTAGTGGTGGGTTATTCCACCCAGAGAAAAGTGACTGTTACCGGTGCGGTCAGTGCCGTAAAAGGAGATGTTCTTGTCAAGTCTCCGGCTATCGATATGACTAACTCCCTGGCCGGCCGCCTGCCTGGTCTGGTGGTGATCCAGCAGTCTGGTGAACCCGGATATGACGGTGCGGTTATGCGTATCCGTGGTGCCAACACCCTGGGCAATAGCAGCCCGCTGGTAGTAATAGATGGAGTCCCTGACAGGGATGGTGGTTTGGGGCGTCTTAACCCCCGCGACATCGAGTCGATATCTGTATTGAAAGATGCCTCTGCAGCGATCTATGGTGCACGTGCTGCGAACGGTGCCATCCTGGTTACTACCCGGAAAGGCAATACGGGTAAGCCGAAAGTGACCTATGATTTCAACTATGGAATAGCCCAGCCAACAACCATTCCTAAAATGTCCAGCGCATATGAGTATGCGAACATTATGAATGAGATACCTATTTATAAATCAATTCCTGTCAATGAATGGGGAGCTGCCTGGAAAGCTATACAAACCACGGGTAGTTATGTTTCTCCAACATCAGGTGTATCCAGCCTCAGTGCAAACTACAGCCCTGAAGCGGTAAAGAAACACCAGGACGGCAGTGATCCCTGGGGTTATCCCAATACGGACTGGTTCGGGGATGCTTTTAAAGACTGGGCTCCACAGATGCGTCACAACCTGACCATCAGCGGTGGTACTGATGCGGTAAAATACTTTGCATCTATCGGTTATGTTTACCAGGATGCTTATTATAAGAATTCTGCAACCAATTATCATCAATATAATTTAAGAACCAACCTCAGCGCCAAGATCAACAAGTACATCGGAACCAATTTGGGTGTGATGGTTCGCCGCGAACAAAGACGTTTCCCCACAGAGAGCGCAGGTTCAATTTTCAGGATGTTAATGAGGGGCCGGCCTACAGAGCCTGAAGTATGGCCCAATGGCAAGCCTGGTCCGGATATAGAAAATGGCCAGAACCCATATGTGATCACAACAAACGCAACTGGTTACAATGATAATCCAACAGATTTCGTGCAGGTGAATGGTTCAGTAGATATCACCCAACCATGGGTCGAAGGCTTAAAACTGACACTTTCTGCCGCGATCGATAAGAACAGCCAGACCCAGAAAGTATGGCAGACTCCATGGGAACTGTTCTACTGGGACAGGATCACCTATGAAGCAGACGGTGTTACTCCTAAACTTGTTGGGGCGATCCGCTCAAACTTCACAGATCCACGTTTGAATCAGGGTTATGGTTCTGTTTTGAACACGAACCTGACTGCCATGTTGAGTTACGACAAGAAGATCGGTGCTAATCACACCATCAACTTGCTGGCGGGTGTTACCAAGGAAAAATTCGAAGGACAGAATTTCTTTGCTTATCGCCGTAATTATATTTCATCTGCTGTTGACCAGTTATTTGCCGGGGGTTCATTACAGCAAAACACAGGCGGTAGTGCCTACGAGCGTGCCCGTTTAGGTTATTATGGCAGGGCGCAGTATAACTACAAGGAAAAATACCTGGCAGAGTTCATCTGGAGGTACGACGGTTCTTATATGTTTCCTGAGGCCAGCCGTTTTGGTTTCTTCCCTGGTCTTTTGCTAGGTTGGAATATTACCAACGAAAACTGGTTCCATGTCAAGCAGATCAATTACCTGAAACTTCGTGCTTCATACGGACAAATGGGTAACGACCAGGTATTCTACAACGGAAGCCTGCAGGAATACGCTTACCTGGCAACTTATGGATTTGGCCAGTATCCGATCAACAGCCAGGTGATGACTACACTGGTAGAAACAGTGTTGGCAAATCCTGATTTTACCTGGGAAAGAGCAAATAATTACAATTTGGGTGTTGATGCGAGTTTGTTCGGCAGTAAACTTGACATTACACTCGAATTCTTCAAGAATAAAAGGGATCAGATCCTGATCCAGAAAACAGGTTCTACTCCGGCATCATCCGGTATCAATTCACTTTTACCTCCGGTCAATGCCGGAAAGGTTGACAACCAGGGTTGGGAATTCAATATTGCCTACAATGGCAAAGCCATGAAGGACCTGACTTTCCGAATTGGCTTCAATGGAGGTGTTGCACACAATAAAGTAGTATTCATGGATGAAATTCCAGGTGCTCCTGATTATCAGCACCAGGAAGGAAAGCAGATGGGTGCCTACCTGGTTTATAAATCAGCCGGTGTGTTCCTTGACCAGGCTGATATCAATAAAAATACCATTGATTACAGTGGTGTAACCGGTACGCTCATTCCCGGCGACATGAAGTTCGAAGATGTGAACGGCGATGGCAAGATCAATGCCGATGACCAGGTTCGTATCGACAAGAGTTTGTTGCCTACTTTCAACTATGGCGCAACATTCGAAGTCAGGTATAAAGGATTTGACCTGAACATCCTGTTCCAGGGTGCGTCAGGTGCTGCCCTGAGAATACAGACAGAGTCTGGCGATATCGGCAACTTCCTTCAGCAACATTATCAGAATCGCTGGAGCATCGATAATCCAAGCAGTGAACATCCAAGGTTGGCCAGCCGTGGTGATACTTATTTCACAGGAGGTAATTATGGAAATAATACCTATTTCCTGGTGGACAAAGACTACCTGAGATTAAAGAATATCGAAATTGGGTATAATCTCCAGCCTAAGATCCTGGAAAGAGCCAAGATCAGCAATTTTAGGGTGTTCCTGAACGGACTTAATGTGTTTACGATTCAGGATAAAAATATGCCCTACGATCCGGAATCAACTGTTCAAAGCGGTGTATTCTATCCACAAGCCAAAGTATTCAATGGTGGTATAACCTTAACGTTTTAATGAATCAGATTTATGAGAAAACTAATCATACCTCTTTTCGCTACGGGTCTGCTGGCGATCAGTGTCGCTGGCCTGAAATCGTGCAACAAAGATTTTCTTAACACGGAGCCTTTGGACAGGATCTCCAGTGACGCAACCTGGTCAGACGGTGCCTTGTCGCAGGCTTTTATTTACAACGTGTATTCTTACCTGGGTTATGGTGGTTTTGAAGAGCAGGCACTTGCTGCACTTACAGACGAAGCCATGTTCACTCACGCAGGCCGGAATATCAACACGTTCAATGAAGGTTCAGAAACCCCTTCCAACATGGCATGGATGAGCCCAACTTACGAGTGGGGCAATATGTACCTGGCGATCCGCCAGGCCAATACGGCCATTCAAAATCTTCCTACGGCTACCTTCACGGATGAAGCGCTTAAAGAAAGATTATTGGGTGAGGCGCATTTTCTGCGTGCGTATTATTACCAGCAGCTGGTTAGATTTTATGGTGGTGTTCCTCTAATTGACAAACCTTATGGTCTCAATGAAGATTATACCATTGCCCGTAATACTTATGCAGAGTGCGTTGCATTTATTGTAGCGGATCTTGACAAGGCGGCTGAGAAATTAAAAGGCAAGCCAGCTACGGCAGGCCGTGCTACGCGGCTTTCCGCGCTTGCATTGAAGTCAAGGGTACTTCTCTATGCAGCCAGCGATCTGCACGACGCTGCTACTGCCAAATCAAAATCGGCTACGCTTTCCAGTTATGCCAACATTGACCTGGTAGCTTATCCTTCTGGTGATCGTGCTGCCAGATGGCAGGCTGCAAAAGCGGCGGCAAAAGCAGCGTTGGACGAAGGACAAGGCTACAAGCTTGGTCTTTCTGCTCCTGAATCACCTGTACAGGGAAGAGCGAATTATGTGTCGATTGCCATGGGTGGTCAAAGTGCCGTTGGTGATGCCGGTGCAGCAGTTGAGCTGATCTTCCAACGCAGTCATACCGCGTTGTATACTGTTGAAGACAACTGGCCTTTAGGTGGTATTCACTATGGTATCAATAATGGTCCTAATGGTTATCATAACTGGGCTGGTAATACACCTATACAGCAATTGGTAGATGATTATGAAATGATGGACGGCAGCAAGTTTGACTGGAGCAATGCCGCTCATAAGGCTGATCCTTTTTCCAATCGTGACCCCCGTTTCTATGGAACCATACTTTACGACGGTGCTACATGGAAGCCCAGACCTTCAGATGTTAAGGATAAGGATCCTGTGAACCAGATCCAGACAGGCTACTATGATAATGGTGCTGGCGGTTTGATCAATGGTATAGACACCCGTGAGTCGCCGGTAGAAAACTGGAATGGCAGTCGTACTCATTATTATACCCGTAAGTTCATTGATCCCAATCCGGCATTGGCTGATAATCAGTCCAACGCCCAGGTGATCCCATGGCCATTTATCAGGTATACTGAAGTGATGCTGAATTATATTGAATGCCTGCTGGCCCTGGGTTCGGAAGATGAAGCCAAGACATTGTTGAATAAGATCAGGTTCCGTGCCGGCATGCCTGCTATTACTGATGCGGGAGCAAACCTGCTTAAAAGATATCAGAATGAACGAAGGATTGAATTGGCTTATGAGGAACACAGGTATCATGATGTCCGCCGCTGGATGATCCCCGCAGAAACTGTTGGCCGGGGTATCAAGCAGATAAAAGTGGTGGCCAAACTGAAGGCAGGTAAATCGCCACTGGTGCCTTACAGGTATGATCCCACCGTTTACGATTACACTTATACTGTAGAAGATAATACAGAAAATGAGACCAGGAAATGGCTCGATAAGATGTATTACAGACCACTGAGCAGGGATGAAATCAATCGTAATGATAAACTCAAACAGAATCCCGGTTACTGATAATTTATTATATTGAATGATCTCTCAGGAAAAAGATCTATCCCCCGGGATAGATCTTTTTCAATAGATCCATTTTGTATGACGATGAAGAGCTTTGGTACGCTGACTGCTGTGTTATTATTGCTGGCATATTCCGCTTGTAAAAGCGGAGATCAGGGAAAAGACAATTCCACTGCTTTGTTCACTTTATTGACTCCTGAAGAATCAGGCGTCGCTTTTCAAAATACACTTACAGAAGGACCCAATACCAACATCCTGATGTACGAATATTTTTACAATGGAGGGGGAGTATCTGCAGGCGATTTTAACGGAGACGGCCTTATTGATCTATACCTGACCTCAAACATGGCTGATAACCGTTTATATCTCAATAAAGGGAATCTGAAGTTTGAAGATATCACAGAACGTTCAGGAGCAGGAGGAAGGCCAGGCCCATGGAAAACCGGCGTGAATACAGTGGACATCAATGGTGACGGGAAGCTGGATATATTCGTTTGTTATTCCGGTGCCCTGCCACCGCAAAAAAGGGCTAACCAGTTATTCATCAACAAAGGTAATCTCAGTGATGGCGTGCCTTTCTTTGAAGAACAGGCAGAAGCATATGGACTGGCAAGCACGGGCTTCAGTAACCAGGCTTATTTTTTCGATCACGATCGGGACGGGGACCTGGACATGTTGCTCATGAATCATAACCCGAAAAATCTTCCGCTGCTGAATGAGGCCGGCACCAAAGAACTTTTCAGTACAGACAATCCTGAAAAAGGATTAAGGCTGTTCAGGCAGGACGGCGGAAAGTTTATTGATGTTACAACATCTAGCGGGATCAACGGATCGGAGCTTAGCTATGGACTCGGTATTGGTATTTCAGATCTGAATGCAGATGGCTGGCCTGATTTCTATATTTCCAATGATTATTCAGTTCCTGATTACCTGTACATCAACAACAAAAACGGCACCTTCACCAACCAGCTGGAAGTTTGCATGGGCCATACCAGTCAATTCTCCATGGGAAATGATATTGCAGATGTGAATAATGATGGCCTGGCTGAGATCTATACCCTGGACATGTTGCCCATGGATAACCGTCGCCAGAAGCTGCTGCTCACGCCTGATAATTTTGAAAAGTTCGACCTTAACCTGAGGAGCGGATTTTATTATCAGTATATGAGGAACATGCTGCACCTGAACAATGGGAATGGAACATTCAGTGAGGCTGGGCAATTTTTCGGCATCTCGAATACAGACTGGAGCTGGTCTGCACTTTTTGCTGACTATAACAACGACGGATGGAAAGATCTCTATGTTACCAATGGATATTATCGCGACTATACAAACCTGGACTTCATTAATTACATGAATGAATATGTAAAGCAGAAAGGCAGGCTGACCAGGGACGATGTATTGGAGATCATCAGGCAAATGCCTTCGTCCAGTATCATGAACCAGGTGTTTGTAAATAATAAGGGAACCGGCTTCCGGCAGATGAATGAACCCTGGGGGATCAGGCAGACTTCTAACAGTAACGGTGCCGCCTATGCGGATCTGGATAACGATGGAGATCTTGATCTTATCGTGAATAATATCAATCAGCCTGCATTTATTTACCGCAATGGATCCAGTTTACAGCCTAACTCACATTATTTGCAGGTCAAACTCACCGGAACTGGTGGAAACACGCAGGGAATAGGCGCGAAGGTGAAGCTGTTCCATAACGGATCGATGCAGTTCCAGGAGCAAAGTCCGGCCCGGGGTTATCTGTCTTCAGTGACCTACGTACTGCATTTTGGGCTTGGAAATTCAACTCAGGTCGATTCGTTGCAGATCAGCTGGAATAGCGGGAGAACCCAGACTCTTTACAATGTTAAGGCTGACCAGTTGATCACATTGTCTGAGGTCAATGCAAAAGATTCCGGGATCAACAGCAGATCAGGGTCTCCGCTTTTCTCAGAGACCACAACCCCCATAATGCATTCAGATGCAGGGCTGGCAATAAATGATTTTAACCGCCAGCCGCTCCTGATCCATGATTTTTCACATATGGGTCCCGTGATGGCCAAGGCGGATTTCAATAAAGATGGACAAGAAGACCTGGTGATTGGTGGTGCCGGAGGCCAGGCCATTGAACTTTATCTTCAGCAAAGCACTGGTAAATTCCTGCAGAAAAAGAGCGGGGTTTTCGAAAAAGACAAGATGTGCCAGGATGCCGCCCTGGCGGTATTTGATGCTAACGGCGACGGATACCCTGATATTTATGCCGCCAGTGGTGGATATAATGAGCTGGAGAACGATGATGCCAAACTTTCAGACAGGTTATACCTTAATGATGGGAAAGCGAATTTTACAAAAAGCAGTTCCCTGCCTGATATCCGGGGCAGCAAATCCTGTGTGGCAGCAGGTGATGCGAACAATGATGGCAGGCCGGATATTTTTGTTGGTGGGAGAGTGGTGCCGGGCAAGTTCCCTGAGATTCCCAGAAGCTATATTCTTATCAATAAAGGCAACGGTGTATTCGCAGACGAGACTTCATCTGTTGCTCCTGTATTTTCTTCTTTAGGAATGGTCACTGATGCCGCCTGGGCCGACCTGGATGGAGACAAAACGGAAGAACTGGTGATCGCTGGAGAATGGATGCCCATACATGTCTACAAAACAGAGAATGGAAAGTTGGCGGAGCGCAGCAACTTGTTTTTCGACAAGGAATATAAAGGCTGGTGGAACACAGTTGAAATTGCTGATCTTAACAAGGATGGCAAGCCAGATATTATTGCCGGCAATACGGGAACCAATACCCAATTCAGGGTCACTGAGAAAGAGCCATTGGAAATGTTCTATGGGGATATAGATTCAAATGGCATCATTGACCCCATATTTTCTTTTTATATCCAGGGTAAACGTTATCCATATATCACGCGGGATGAGTTGCTTGCGCAAGTACCGTCATTCAGGAAAAGATTTTCAAGTTATGAAAGTTATGCTGGCATCGGCCTTGACGAACTTTTGACCAGTGAGCAACAGAAGAAGCTTGGCCATCTTGCTGCAGATCATATGGAGACCAGCTGTTTTTTGAGTGGTTCTGGCAAGTATACGATGGCCACCCTTCCAGATGAAGCGCAGTATTCGTCGGTGTTTTCAGTGCTTGTGCAGGACTTTAATGAAGATGGGGCAATGGATATGCTATTATTGGGTAATAACAGCAGGGTGAAAATACGTTTGGGAAAATGGGATGCCAATTATGGCACGCTGATCCTTGGCGATGGTAAAGGTAATTTCCGTTACATGAATCAGGCCCGGTCTGGTTTTGCCATTCGTGGGGATGTGCGAAGTAGTGTAGTTTTAGATAAAACAATACTCATAGGAGTCAATGGCAGTAAGTTGATTGCCTATAAACGAAATGGATCAGTAGAATGAAAAGACCAATTATAAACATGAAATGGTTTACATGTTTCCTGGTGCTGGTATCAGGGTGTTTCTGTAATTCTGAGAAACAGTTGACTCCACCACAGGATCATGAATTGGCCACGGCCTGGGCGGACATGACCAATTATATTACCAAAACAACTCCTGCCAATACGCCAACATTTGCGTCGCGTTGCTTTGGATATATCGGACTTGCCATGTATGAATCGATCGTGCCCGGGTATCCAGCTTATCAGTCTGTGGCTTCACAATTAAATGGACTGGACTCGATGCCGCTGGCAAATAAAGACTCAGCCTATAATTGGCCCCTATCGCTCAATGCCAGCCAGGCAGAGATCCTCCGGCTCATCTATGTGCAAACAGGGGATGCCAACAAAAGGAAGATCGATTCATTGGAGAATTATTTCCGTGAGCGATATAGTGCATCATTGAAGGATCAGCAATTGATCTCTCGTTCTGAAATGTTTGGCAGGGCAGTGGCCCGGAGAATTTTTGAATGGTCAGTTTCAGATGGAGGGCATCGCGGGTATCTTTTCAATTTTGACAAGAGTCTGAAGTTTGAAGAAAGGCCCGGCTGCTGGAAACCTGCCTTGTATTCTCAGTCATTCAGTCACCATCCCCTTCATCCGAAATGGGGAAACAACCGTGCTTTTTTAGCAGTCAATGCAAGTATGGAAGCCCCTGATTTTATCAGTTATGATACTACGCCCGGCTCAGCCTATTATAATCAATTCATGGAAGTATATAATACGGAGAGAGGATTGACCCAGGAACAAAAAGAGATCGCTATATGGTGGGGTGATGATCCGGACGAAACACCAACTCCACCCGGGCACTCATTTTATCTTGCAAGCCTGGTGATCCGTGAGAAGAAGCCGGACCTGGTCCACTGCGCTGAAACTTATGCGCGACTGGGCATGGCGGTATCTGATGCATATCGGAATTGTTGGAAATGGAAATACCAGTTTTTCTCTGAGCGTCCTAATACTTTCATTACAGAACATATTGACCAGCAGTGGCATTCGTTCTGGCCTGATCCGCCATTTCCGGCCTTCCCTTCAGGGCATGCCATTCAGGCCGCAGCAACTGCTACCGTTCTTACAACGCTTTATGGAAATGATTTCGCATTCACAGATAGTTTGCATGCGAAACGCCCAAGAGACGAACAGCGGGATGCAGATTTTAAAGTACGCCATTACAATAATTTTTGGCAGGCTGCAGAAGAAACGGCCAGGTCCCGGTTCTATGGAGGTATACATACAAACCAGGATAACAACAAAGGGCTTGAAAAAGGGAAAGAAATAGGAGAGAATATCAACAAGCTTTCGTGGCATAAATCAACTGCTAAATGATCAGATGGGTTTCATATTTTTTTGTCATTGCCATTTGCGTTCTGGCCACCAGTGCGTCAGGACAGCACCGGTTCAGGGAAGTTTCGGATTCTGCCGGTATACACCATGAATTCAAAGTGTTTGAAGGAATGTTCGGAGGGGGTGCATGTGTATTTGATTTCAATAACGACGGTTTTGAAGATCTCTATATCACCGGCGGTATGAACAATGACCGCTTGTATAAGAACAATGGTAACGGAACATTTACTGATGTATATGCAGGATCGGGTCTTGAACTGACGAAGCAGTTTGTTACGCAGGGTGTGGCCAGTGCCGATGTCAACCGCGATGGTTTCCGTGATCTGCTGGTGACCACGATCACCAGAAGGGATGTAAAGCTGGAGATTCCGAGGGCCATCAATCTTCTTTTCCTGAATAATGGCAAAGGTGGATTCAGAGATGTGACCACCGAATATGGATTGGGAGATATGAATTCATTCAGTACCGGTGCCAGCTTCGGCGATATCAATGCAGATGGTTGGCCGGATATCTATATCGGGAATTATTTCAATGATTACAGGGGAACACTGAAAGTGATCAATGATGCTACTATTGTAGCTTCAAATCAGACAGCGAAAGATTACCTGCTGATCAACGAGAATGGTAAGAAATACAAAGAGGCATCTGCAGCATACGGCGTTGATTATTCAGGATTTGGTTTTGGCGGTGTTTTTACTGATGTTGATAACGACAGGGACCAGGACATCATTGTGAACCATGATTTCGGTTATAAGCGCACACCAAATCTTTTGCTGGAGAATAAATATCCTGATAAGGCTTTTAAAGATATTGGCAGATCATCGGGTATGAATGTCCGGATCAATTCTATGGGTGCGGCAGTGGGAGATTATGATAACGACGGAGACATGGATTACCTGATCACTAATATCGGGTTCAATAACCTGATGGTGAATGAAGGTAATGGGGCCAGGTTTTCCAACCAGGTCAAGAAGCTGGGATTGAATTTTTTCGCGATCAGCTGGGGTGCAAATTTTTCGGATTTTGACCATGATGGTGATCTGGACCTGTTTGTAGCCAATGGCGATCTTAATCCCAATTGTAAACCGATGGCAGATTTTTATTTTGATAATGTTGGTGGAAAGTTCAATGAGAATGCTGCTGCAGTGGGCCTGGCCGATTATGGTATTGGGAGGGGGTCGGTTGTTTTTGATTACGACAAAGATGGTGATGAAGACCTCCTGGTGGTGAACCAGGTGCCCGAGTTAAGTTATCCCGTGCCATCGCTGACCCATCTCTACAAAAATGAAAATGTCAATGGCAACTGGATCAAGATCTCATTAAAGGGAGTACAAGCCGAAAGCAACGGTATCGGCTCAAGGATCGAGATCGAAGTGAATGGAAAGAAAATGATCCGTGAGATCGATGGCGGCTCATCCAGCCATCTCTCACAAAATTCGGTGATCGCACATTTTGGTTTGGGCGACGCCAGGCTGATCAATAAAATTACGGTTTATTGGACCGGAGGGAACGAACAGGTGCTTACGAACGTTCCTGTAAACCAGTACATAGAGATTAAAGAACTGCCATCGAAAAAAACCAGCAAATTTCCCTGGCTTTTTTTGATTGCCGGCACCGCAGTTTTATTTGGGATTGGATTATTTGT
>DATGXN010000323.1:0-2495 GCA_035298945.1 Chitinophagaceae bacterium
TATATGAATTCCTCAACACCATGCCCGCTCCCCAGATCCATGTCTTATTTGAAATATCCCCGCTCTGTTTACCGAGGGGGCCACATGCATAGTTTTCCTGTATTGGGTAAAACCATTCTGGAATTGGAAGATCTGATATAGCGATGCCCTGCCCTCCGAGTACTCCAATTTCCTGATCTGAATTCATCGTGTCGTATGCGATCTGCAGATAATCTTTTTGGAGCCAATTGTCGTCGTCACAAAAACAAATGATCTCATGTTTTGCTTTATAAATGCCCGCTTTTCTTGCATGGCTGAGCCCCGCTTTCTTTTCCTCCGTAATTATCAATGATGGTTTGTTGGAAGATAATATGCTCTCCCAGGTTTGCTTAGCTATGGATACCGTATCGTCTGTGCAGCAGTTATCTACCAGAATGATTTCCCAGGGAAGATCTGCCGGCAATTCCTGCCTGGACAGATGATTCAGCGTGGAAATCAATTTATTTCCACTGTTATAGCAACAGATAATTACAGAAATGCCTGGATTCATTTAAAGAGGAAGATGGGAATTTAAGTGCTAAATTTAAGTCTAATTCGTTTCAAAAGAACTTATGTGTTTCTTCAACGGCATACGAGTAAGCAGGGCTGAGCATATCAGGCTGATGGAGATCGATCTGATGTTGAAGGACTATGATCTGTCTTTATTCAAGCCTTTACAGAGCGGATTTGATTTTACAGACTGGCCGGTGATCAAGCCCGTAGATGGGGGGAATTCAGCAATCTTAACCCAGATGCATTGGGAGCTGATACCTCATTATTTCCATAATTGGAAAGAAGTGGAGCAGTTCAGGAAAGGCGGTATCAATCCGAAAACCGGGAAGAAAGAACCTCCCAAGAACACGCTGAATGCCATAGGAGAGGAGATGTTGAAGAAGCCCACTTACAGGAACGCGGCGCTCAAAAGACGATGCCTGGTACTTTCATCTGGATTTTATGAATGGCGGCATTTCATGCCGCCCGGCTCGTCAAAAGACATTGCCTATCCCTATCTGATCTCAGTAAAAAACCAGGAATATTTTTTCATGGCCGGTATCTGGCAACCCTGGACCGATCAGGAAACCGGTGAAACGCTAGAGACTTTTGCAATAGTGACCACCAAGGCCAATACGCTGTTGGAGCAGATACACAATAAGAAGAAAAGGATGCCTGTGGTGCTGACTGAAAAGCTTGCCCGTGAATGGATCCGTGATGGACTGACTGAAGAGCGCATAACAGAGATCGCCAGTTTTCAATATCCTTCGTCTGAGATGACCGCATATACGATTGAAAAGGGTTTCAGAACTTCCGATGATCCAACATGTCCGTTTGATTTCAGAGAGTTGCCTGCGCTCAGTACTTAATTCTTTTTTTCAACGGCATTCAATATTTTTTGCATGACTTCTCCCATCCTTAGGGCAGGCTTGCCTTCCAGGATATTCCATCCGTTAAAAACAACAACCATATCATATTCGGGGATAACAACCGGGTACTGACCGCCGAAACCGTTTCCATTCCACACCGGCACAGGTTTATCCTTGCCGAAAGAATTCAGCCACCATTTGTAGCCGTAGTTTACGTTCCCACCTACGTTAATAAAAGGCGTAACTGATTCGTTGACCCATTGTTTAGAGATTACCTGTTTTCCATTCCATACTCCGTTAGTGAGATAGAGATAGAAAACTTTTGCAATATCAGGAGGGCTAAGGTAGAGCCCACCTTCTGTGTCTATCAGCCCCCTTGGGCTTCGTTTCCAATAATGGTTCTCGATGTTTAATGGCTTGAATAAATGCATGACAGCATACTCTTCTATATCCATGCCGGTGGCTTTCCTGAAAATATCAGCAAGCAACTCGGTTGCCCCGCTGTTATAATTAAATTTTGTTCCGGGTTCTACGCCCATGGGTTTGTTGATGACATAGCTTATCCAATCCAAGCTCGCCTCCATTGTGCTGCAATCATTTTTTGGATCATCGTAATGAATAGTCTCGTCCCAGCTAAAACCTGCAGTCATCGTAAGCAGATGCTTTATCGTCATGCGCCTTTTACGATCGTCGATGTTCCTGATTTGGCTTGTATCATAGAAGTTCAAAACTGGAGTATTGATATCCGGGAACTCTTTCCTGGTAATAGCGATTCCTATGATCACTGAAGTGATGGTTTTTGTCACCGATTGCAGGGTATGAAGATTGGTATGATGATACCAGGGGTGCCACCATGAATTATAGTAATTGTATGGCCCGGTTGGATCGCCTCCATTCAACCCCCCGGGTTTATTGATGTACTCCCCATATATTGTTTTATAATTGTGGTTATAGATTTTGGAGTATGCTATTTTCCCATGCCTGATCACGAGCATACCGTCTATATATCCATATTTACTTCCCGAAAGAATGGCGTCAAGGGATGCCAGTGAGTCAGCATTGAGCCCAACTTCTTTTGGAGATGCATTAGGCCAATCTTTACCTGGCCAAGTAGTT
>DATGXN010000324.1:0-14339 GCA_035298945.1 Chitinophagaceae bacterium
GATACAGTGAATGAATGTTTGAAGGCAAGGTTGATCTTTTCCCCGGGATCGGTATCAAGGTCATAGAGTTGAATGGGAGGAAGTTTTAATTCAGCGGCTTTCTTTTCATTCGGACTTGCCCAGCCTCCGCTACCGGCGGCAAAGATGAGTTTCCAGTTGTCTTTTCGTATCGCGAAGTGCCCGAAAACGGAGTGATGAATAGTTGAAGGACGTGCAAATCCATCTTTCCTGAGCATTAGTGGCAGGATGCTGTAACTGTCTTCTGCAACGCTATCGGGCAGTGTTTTCCCAAGCATATCGGCAAGGGTCGCGAACAGATCGGTAAGACAAATGGTTTTTGAAGATGATGAACCGGGAGCAATTTTCCCGGGCCATTTTGCAATGAATGGGATACGATGTCCGCCTTCCCAGATATCGGCCTTGGCACCGCGAAAAGGTCCGCTGACCTGGTGACCCATAGCTGCAAGCGCATCAATGCCAGCATAGGGCGCACAACCATTATCACTGGTGAGAATGATGATCGTATTGTTTTCTATGCCAGCTATTTTAACTGCATCAAGAACCCGCTTCACCAATTGGTCCGTCATGATGGTGAAATCTCCATATTCAGTGGTTCCTGATCTGCCGGCATATTCAGGTGTTGGAAGGATGGGGGTATGCGGCGCCGTCAACGGTATGTAAAGGAAGAATGGTTTTTTTGCAGCGGCCTGTTCCTGGATGAAGGCCGTTGATTTGTCAATGATCTTTGGGAGAACCTCTTCGTGCTTAAAATCATTTCCAACAGGACCGCGACGCCAGAATCCAGGTAGCTTCCGCTCTTCAATGGTATCTATGCTTGTTGCCGTTGCTTTGTCATTCTCTATCCATACATATGGCGGTATATCTAGTGATGAAGTGATCCCGTAGAAATAATCAAACCCGATGCTGGTAGGCCCGGCCTGCAAAGGTGCAAGAAGATCCACATTATCAGCACTTACTCGCTCCTGCAACCTGTTACCTGCAACCTGGAACCTGAGACCTAAATGCCATTTCCCTACAACGGCCGTAGAATAGCCTTCCGATTTTAGAAATCCAGCAACAGTAAGCCTGTTGTTCGGGATAAGCGGGTCATCATAACTCCATAGAACACCTTCCTGCATCCGCGTTCTCCAGGCATACCTGCCCGTTAGTATTCCGTATCGCGTAGGAGAACAAACAGATGATCCGCTGTGTGCATCGGTGAACCTCATACCTTCACTGGCCAACGCGTCGATCACCGGGGTCTTTATTTTGGATGCTGCATTGTAGCAACTAAGATCACCATAACCCAGATCATCGGCCAGTATATAGATGATATTGGGTTTAGTGGATTGGGCTGTTGCCGTTAAGCAGTAGAGCATTGAAAATATGACCAGGTAAAAGCTACGCTTCATGTTAAGTGGATTCGCTATAGAAATTTAGCTTAAAACCAGCTAATTGAGATCCATTTTGTCAATTTGATTTCCTGGAGGAAGAATTGTAACAAACTTCTACCTTAACACCATCCAACTCTTTGGATATTTGTGTATCATGAAAAGGCTCCTCCTCTTCCTAACTATTTTTCTGAACGTTGTGGTGTTGCAGGCACAAGACATCATTCCCCAACCTTTATCGTTGGTTAAGGGGGAAGGATTTTTTACAGTAAACCATAAAACAGTGATCGTTGCAGCCAGGGGACTTGAAACCAGGGCTATGTTTTTCCGCGACCTTCTCAAACCCGCGATGGGTTTTGAAATACCCGTAATCGAAAAGCCAGTGAGAGAGAATTATATCTCGCTTGTTGCGGATGCATCTTTGGGCGCGGAAGCATATCAGCTGGAAGTCACAAAGAATCACATCACGGTAAAGGCCGGGAATGAGCAGGGCATTTTCTGGGGACTGCAAACGCTTCGTCAATTACTGCCGTTAGATGTGCTGCGCGAGGCGCCTGTACAAACGAGTTGGACCATTCCTGTTGTAAAGATCAACGACAAACCACAATTCAAATGGCGGGGACTCATGCTTGACGTGAGCCGTACATTCATGAACAAGGAGCAGGTGAAAAAATATATAGATGCACTGAGTTATTTCAAATTGAATGTACTGCATATGCACCTGACAGACGATCAGGGCTGGCGACTCGAGATCAAAAAATATCCATTGCTGACCGAAAAGGCTTCGCGTTTTGATACTTCTTTCCATGAACCTCCGGAGTATGAAGGCTATTATACACAGGCTGATATGAAAGAACTGATCGCCTACGCAGCCTTGAGAAATGTGGAGATTGTTCCGGAGATCGAAATGCCGGGCCATAGCTCTGAAGTGTTTGCAGCGTACCCTGAGTTGAGTTGCAAAGGCGACACCCTTAAGATCCATCCCTGGACAAAAGGTTATGGTGTTCACAAAGACGTGTTTTGTGCCGGCAACGACGATACATTCAAATTTCTGGAGGCAGTACTGGACGAAGTAGTGCAACTCTTCCCATCAAAGTTTGTGCATGTAGGTGCAGATGAAGTTCCAAAGGAATTCTGGAAGAATTGCCCCAAATGCCAAAAGAGAATAAAAGATGAAGGGTTAAAAGATGAAAACGAATTGCAGAGTTGGACCGTAAGGCGTATGGAGAAATACCTGAACAGTAAGGGGAAAAAACTGGTAGGCTGGGATGAGATCCTGGAAGGGGGCCTGAGCAAAAGCGCAACAGTGATGTACTGGCGTGGATGGCTCAAAGATATACCCGCTAAAGTGCTGGAGCAGGGCAACGATATGATCATGAGCCCAACTACGCATTTCTATATTGACTACACCAATGAGAAGATCTCCACACAGCGCGTTTACTCCTACCAGGCACCCTTCATGGACGGCAAAGGGGCTGAGAAAATACTGGGAGTGCAGGTGAATTTCTGGAGCCATCTCGACCGTACCGTACCGCGGATAGACCGACAATTATTTCCCCGTGTTATCGCACTGGCCGAAGTGGGATGGTCGCAACAGGCAACAAGAAACTGGGAAGAGTTTAAGCCCAGGCTGCAGAGCAAATTGCACGTACTCGATATCATGGGCATTTATTATATGAAGGACTATCTTCAATGAAACCGGCGTTGATGAAGAAGAATATAATTGCGTTAGTGTTGCTGCTGTTCATGATCATGCATCATACCAGTTTACAGGCACAGCAGAAAAAGCGAATCAATATATTATTTCTGATGAGCGATCAACACCGTGGTGATTACCTTGGTGCGGCGGGAGCAGATTTTGTAAGAACGCCGAATATGGACCAGCTGGCGAAAGAAGGTGTTTCATTCTCACGTGCTTATTCCTCTATACCAAGTTGTTTTCCTGCGCGCACCAGTATTCTCACGGGCATGAGTCCCTGGAAACACGGGCAGCTGGGCTACAATCCCATTCCTGATTATCCTGTGGAAGGTCCTGCATTGTTCACCGCTGCCGGATATCGTACACATGCGGTGGGCAAAAACCACTTCTCGCCCATGCGCAACAAACATGGATATCAGAGTGTGGAACTTGAGGAAGGATGGTACAGTTTGCAGAAAGGGCATGAACAATGTGATTATTCGCAATGGTTCGCTGCTGTGGCACCGGGAAAGGATATGAATGCAACGGGTTTGAATTATAACGACCTGCGGGGCGGTAGATATTTTCCTTTCGACGACACCTTGCATCCTACACACTGGACAGCAGAAAGGGCGATCGATTTTTTGAAAAATTATAAAGGGGATGAGCCCTGGTTATTGAAAGTAAGCTTCCAGAGACCGCATCCGCCATTTGATCCGCCGAAGAGATGGGCCGATATCATGCGGGATGTAAAGATACCCCTGCCTCCGGTGGGCGCCTGGGCAGAAACGAAATACGGGGAAAGGAAATATACCATTGAAGAGAAAAACAATGCACCCAGTGGCGTATTTCCGGATGCGGATATTATAGAGTCGAGACGGAGTTATATAGCAGGACTGGGCTATGTAGATGAACAACTGGGTAGGGTGCTGGATGCATTGAAGGCAAGGGGTGAACTGGAAAATACATTGATCATTTACACGGCGGATCATGGAGAGATGCTGGGAGATCATCATTTATGGCGTAAGTGCAGGCCGCAGGAGGGTTCGGTGAGGATACCCATGATCCTGAGGTGGCCGGCATCTTTAGGCATCAAGGCCAGGCGTGGCCAGGTACGGTCTGAACTGGTGGAATTACGCGACGTGTTTCCCACTTTCCTGGATGCTGCGGGACTGGGCATACCTTCGGTTATGGATGGCCGTAGTATGCTGGATATAATAAAGGGGAAGAAATGGAGAAATTTGCTGGACCTTGAACACGCGCAGATCTATGAGCCTGATAATGGATGGGTAGCACTTACAGATGCGAGGTACAAATACATTTATTATATGCCCACGGGCCAGGAGCAGTTATTTGATCTGAAGAAAGATCCTGATGAATTGGTTGACCTGGCGCAAGTCCCCAACCGTAATGAAAAACTTCTGGCAGCGTGGCGCGCAAGTATGGTTGAGCATCTCCGCGTCCGCGGCGAGCTATGGGTGAAAAATGATAGTTTGGTAGTGCAGCCCAGGCCAATTTATTATGGAGTGAATTTTCCGGGCTACTCCGGCGGAGCAAGACCGAAGGAATAAAAGGATGGCGCGGGTTAGTATGGCAAGCATACACTAAAAATTGTGCCCTGACCTTCTTTACTTTCTACCCTGATCTCGCCTCCATGCGCCCTCACCACATCATAACTCAGTGAAAGCCCCAAACCTGTACCCTGGCCGGAAGGCTTGGTAGTGAAAAAAGGCTGGAAGATCTTATTCATAATGGATTCGGGAATGCCGTTACCATTGTCTTTGATGGTGACTAAAAGTTTTCCATCCTGGCAGGAAGTATTCAGTTCAATCAAAGGTTTGTAATCAACAGCGCCCTGCTTTCTTTTTTCATTCACCGCATAGAATGCGTTGTTGATGATGTTGAGCAGAACACGACTGAAATCCTGTGGTACTATATTGACCAATGGAAGTGAAGAATCACCGTGAATGATGTAGTCTGCCTGGAAAGATTTGTCTTTGGCACGGAAACCATGAAAGCTGAGCCTGAGCATCTCATCCGCAAGTGCATTGATATCCGTCGGTTCTTTTACGCCACTGCCGGAGCGGGTATGCTGCAACATGCCTTTGACAATGGCCTCGGCACGTTTGCCATGCTGCAGAATCTTCTGTTCATTATCAAGCAGGAATTGAGCGACCTCCTCTGCGTCTCCCAGATTCCCCCTACTAATCGCTTCACGCAACTCTGTGTTCAACTCTGTGTTAATTTCTGCAAAATTGTTCACGAAGTTCAACGGGTTCTGGATCTCGTGTGCTATGCCTGCCGTCATCTCACCCAGCGAAGCCATTTTTTCAGATTGGATCAATTGCAATTGGGCCTGCCTCAGATCGGTCAGGGTGTTTTCTACCTGTTGCTTGGCCATTTCAAGTTTTGAAAAATCTTCGTAACGTGCATAGGCCGTAGAGAAAGCATCTGCAATACGCTGAATCAATTCAAGGTGCTCATCGATCAGCCTCTCCATATTCCCAACGTATAACATGCCCTGCAGGAAAGGAAGGAAATGCAGTTGGAATCCACCTTTGGGGATAGAACCAAGATATTGTTCCCTGGTTCCAATGGAACCCTGTTCAACAATAATATCTGCTACCGTTTCAAAATCTTCCATGGTCCAGAGATCGATATAGGGCTGTTTTTTGCGCCAATGATTCAGCATAACGAGGAACTTCCCAGGCAATTCGTAATCCAGGTGAAATGCTGCAATGGCCCTTCCGTCAGGTGCAGAAAGAAATGTATGGATGAGATGTTGTTCCTCATCCATAATAAAAACACCGCAACGGATAAATGGGATACCCAGTGTGCAGAGCTCGGTCCAGATCAGGGGAATGATCCTGTCCAGGTCCTTTACACTCCGCATGGAAGCAATGTCCGCGCGGATCCGGTCAAGCGTGGCCTGTTTCAGTGCCTCTTTTGCACTGACTTCAGCCTGCTGAAGCTCCATATATCTCCTGAATGTGAGATCCATGATGGTGGCGAAGCGCTTCATGATCCTGAGCTGGCTCTCTTCATACTTTACATCTGACCATGCATAAAAGAAACCCACGGTAAATGGCAGAAAACATCCGAATTGCTTTTCTCCTGTTTTGATGTCAGGGACAGGAACGGATAAACCTGCCAGCAACACTTTGTAATACGACTTCAATTCTTCGCATTCCATCTCCGGTAAAAATTCCTTCTGATCAACCCATGAATCATAGATTTGGCACATCACGGGATGCCCTTCCAAATGTATCCAGCCCACCAGGGCCAGGCTATCACCATCGTCCGTGGTGGAGGCCGCGTAAAGTTGTGCTTTTCGGTTTCCCCTTGTGAGTAGTCCCACACCGCAGCGAATAGGATGGATTCCAAGATGGCGCAGCTCGGTAAATACCGCGCATGCTGTAACGGAAAGGTCGTTACTTGTATGCATACCCATAGCCTTGGCCCGTACTCTTTCGAGTGCTGCTTCGATTTGTGCTTCACGTGCCTGGGCTTCAGCTTTCTGAAGATCAAGAAAGCGTATATAGGCTTGCTCGAAGACCCTGACAAATCGTTTCAGGATCTCTTGTTGATACTGGCTCAGCAATTTGCCTGTATTTGTAGGAATGATTATCCCGGAGTTTTTTGCGAAAGCCACGGATACGCCATAGTGTTGGCTTTCGAGGATGATCTTCCGGACATCCTCCGGAATATTCCTGTAATCAGAATTTTCAAACAGGAAGATGAAATATTCGTTCTTTTCTTCAAATGGATAAAGTTTGGAAAAATATTCGCGACCCTGTTCTTTGGCAATGACCAGATCTTGCATCAGGCTGTGTTCGCTGTAGGGGATCCTGAAACTTGCAGGATAAATGTTTTTGGGATCAACGATCCATTGCGTATGTTCCTTCTTCCCTTCTTCAAATATCAAGATGCCCACTGCTCCATCGTCTATCACAAAACCCAGGTCGTTCAATCTGTGAAATACTTCGGTGACCACATCGCGCAATTCTTCACTTTGATGCATGGCCAACGACCGTGAGCGGACTTTTTCCAATGCAGCTTCGATCTGTGCTTCGCGTGCCTGGGCTTCAGCGTGCTGAAGATCCAGGAATCGGGTATATGCTCTTTCAAATTCAACCGCAAACCGGCATTGAATATGTTTGTATTCTTCGCTGGCGGGATGATTGATACAGATGCCGAATGAACCATATTTCATCATGGCATCGTAATAGAAGACACCGTTGGGAAAACTGTCCATCTTCATCACATTCTTCGCTTCACCGCCAGCGTCATCTGTGATACGTTGGTAAGTATCCAGCCAGGCTTGTGTTTGTTCCGGGTTTACGAAATTATCATGGATGCGCACTCCCGCCCGCCAGGAGACCAGGCAATCATTAAAAAATTCCTCTGCTTCCTGTAAAGTGTAGGTAGTGAGACTTGTTTTGTAATCGGGCCAGGTGATCCAGAATGTATTTTTTTTGTTTGCTTCGTCGATCAGCCAGAAATATGAGAACTGCCAATTGATGCCAAGGTTACGCAGCTGCTCACCAAAAACAAGTGACGTATCATTCAGGTCTTTGGACGCCGTCATCGCCATCACTTTGGCTCTCACTTTTTCGAGGGCTGCTTCAATTTCAAGCTCCCGGTTTTTTTTTGTGAGTTCGGCTGTAAGCTGATCAATGATGATTTTGTGTGAATAGCTTTCCTGTTCAACCACGCCGGGCGAGGTACTTTTGATGGCAGAAGCGGATTTCGGAGCGCTTTTCATTATGCATGTGTTGAAGACAGGTTTTTCAAGTTAACAATTGTTCCCGGGAAAACATAGCGGGGTCTTATTGAGTGAGCAAAAATTCGGATGCGTGGTGAAATAAAAAGATCTGCCGTTTTTTCCCGCAGTTCTTAGTGCTGCCAGGGCACACGACCACCCTGCTGAATATGTTTCATCAGTTCGGCGTTCAGTTTTTTGACAATCCCGGGTTCTTTTTTGACGAGGTCATTCTTCTCCATGGGGTCATCTTTCAAATTGTAAAGCTCCATGGGTTGATAAGGACTGTTTTGCAATAATTTCCAATCGCCCTGCCGGATCGCGTGATAGGCCTTGCCTCCATATGAACCTCCCTCGCGGCGTGTGAAGTAAAGCACCCGATCTTCCTCGCTTCTCTGGTTGCCGAGCAGGGTTTGCAGAAAACTCCGGCCTTCTACCTGGTGATCGATGGTTACGCCGGCCAGTTCCGCCAGTGTGGGAAAAATGTCCATGGAGAGGTTGATCTGTTGGGAAACAGTTCCCGGGCGGATAGTGGAAGGCCAGGTGAACAATGCAGGCACACGAAGTCCGCCTTCATACATGGATTGCTTACCATCTCTTGCCGGGCCGTTATTCGCGCCTGTTGGCAAATGGCCACCGTTATCACTGGTGAAGATGATCAGGGTGTTTTCGTACTGCCCGGTTTCTTTGAGTGTTGCGATCACTCTGCCAATGGCGTCGTCTGTTTGCTCGATGAAGGCTACCAGTTTTGCCCTTGTCTCTGAAATTCCGGGTTCACGTTTTTTCACTTTGTCGATATAGTCCTGCGGGGGCTGCACAGGAAAATGCGGAGCGTTATAGGAGAGGAACAGGAAGAAGGGATCTTTTTCTTTAGCGCGTTTGCGGAGATAGTCTATGGACCAGTCTGTAAAAACATCGGTTGCATGACCTTTGGGATCGATGCTGTCTTTATTTAACCGCATATAGTTCTTGCCCGACCTGCGCTTAATGGTGTAGTCTTCCATCATATCTTCCAGCCACCCGTGGAACAGATCGAAGCCTTTTTCATTGGGAAGATTGGGCGATTCCAATCCCAGGTTCCATTTGCCGATCAGGGCTGTATGATAACCTGCTTTTTTTAGTATGGCAGGAAGAAGAATAGCGCTGGGATCAAGGTAGCCCCAGTTATCGTTGGGGTTGGAGCGGATCAATCCGGGCACGCCAACATAGTCGGGGTAGCGGCCCGTCATCAGTGAGGCACGCGTAGGAGAACATACGGGTGAGTTGGCATAGAAATTATCGAATCGCATGCCGGCCTTGCAGAGCTGGTCGATATTGGGAGTCCGGAGATCTTTCGTGCCGTAGTACGAAACATCATGGTATCCCAGATCATCGGTAAGAATAAGTAAGATGTTCGGCCTAGCAGTTTGGGCTTCAGCTTTTGACAGAAAGAATAGTAAGAGTATGCAAGCCAGGCAGCGAACCATGAAAAGCCGTTTAGGATGGGAAAGATAGTAGAATCAATCGTAATGATGGCGGCACATGATCACCAGGCATTTTTCCTCTTCCCCTTTTTTGCCCGTCAATTTATAAACCAACCGGTGTTCCGGGTTGATCCTGCGCGACCAATATCCTTTCAGCCTGAATTTCAGCGGCTCAGGTTTGCCAATGCCTTTGATCGGGTTTGTACTGATATCTTTCAAAATCTCCCTGATCTTCCCTGCAATAACTTTATCTCTATCGAGCCAGTACTCAAAATCCTCCCTGGCATCTTCTGTAAACTCGAAATGCATAGATCAGGGTTCGAATTTTCTTGTTTTGCCTTTACTCACTTGCTCTAAGGAATGCTCAAGCCTTTTCCTGTTTGCTTCAGTTGCCAACAGGTATTCCGTTTCTTTGAGGGAGTTGTACTCCTGGATGGAGATGATCACAACAGCATCATCATCAGATGATCTTGAAACTATTATCGTTTCTGATGAGTCTGTGACTTCATCAAAATACTTTTTCATATTACTTCTGAGCTGGGATATTGATACGGCTAACATAGTTCCAGTTTTAGCCAATAAAGGTACATTATCTTGTACAAATAACTGTACAAATGTTGGCAGAATTGTAAAGAATCCTGGCATATAGAAATGATTTAGGACATCAAAGGTCGCCGGGAAGGACCCATCTGCAATTGGTATTAATCACATGAATCTCGGGAAAATGCTCACTGCTTACTGCTAACAGCTTCCTCAAAAATATAATCTGTGTCTCCGCGTTGTTCTCCGTGTCTCTGTGTTCTAATAAAGAACATTCCATCAAACACATTGAACCATTGGCCTTCCATCTCGTACTGATATCCCCAGCCGCGCATAATGAAATGGGAATTAGCTACGGGTGTTTTACTAATGGCCCGGAAATCAGAAAATGCATAATTCATTTTGGAAGAGGCCATGGTATTGGTGTACCAGTCGTTCTTACCGAGTGGACGGATCTCATAGGGTTTGAGATTGCGCTGAAAAGGTGAGCCCGATGTGCCATCAAAAGAACTGAAGCCGATGGTGAACACATCATCTTTAAATATTTTGGCAAGCTCACTGCCCATGGTGGTGTTCTGTGTTTTGCGATAGTTGGAAAGATCCACATCAAGCAGATCACTGTTCTTACTCACGTGCTGATTGTTGCCCCAAACAATGATCTTGCGATCCTTGTATTTATTGTTGGCCAGCCAGCGTAGGTTATCAGCCATCTGTCTATCGTGAATGGTTCCGTCCATTTGTATCCGGAAAAAATTATAACCTACGGGTACTCTCCGGTTGAGCCAGCAATTGGCGGCATTGCCCATCATGGAGTTGAAGGTTTGCAACCACATGCCCGATGAATCCAGTGCTGGGTTACTGCGGATATCGTTCATTACCCTGATGGTAAAATTCCGGAGATAACTGATGGTGGTGTCAGGCATTCTCTTCGAGGTATCGTAATCGTTAGCTTTCACTAAGGTGTTGAGATAATTCCTGGCTTCTGTTTGGTTGTAGCCCATTGCATGTAACAGGGAAGATGATTGGCGCAGAAAATCAACCATCCCCGGTTGATAGAATACCTGGCAATCGAATCCGGTAATCGCCAGCGGATCTGTTCCTTTTGAATATTGGGAGATGTATTGGGCCATATCATGGAACTCCTCTACTTCTGTCCATACGCCCCAAACCGATTGGAGGGCAGAATCGCCATTCTGGTATTTGTCCCAGAGCGCATTGGTGCTGTAAAAATCTGATTCGAAAGCCAGCACCGTGAACCCGAGTTTCTGGTGGAGGTACCGGACTATCCTGGCCTTGGCCTTGAACGTTTCGCCGTCGCCATTATCCATTTCACCCAGCATCACGATGCGGCTGTTGCCGATGGCGGTAGCCAGACCTTGGAGGTCGGCATCGCTGGTATCTGCAATGGAAACGGAATGGATGGGGGTGGTGAATTGGCGTAATAATTCCACCTTGTCCTGGGTAAAAGCAGGCATGGCCATTAAAAGGGTCAGGAATAGGGGGAGAAATCGAGACATGGCTTTCGGGTGCCCATTATCGGCATCACTAATAATATAAACTCCCTGAGGGCCAGATTATTGCAGTGAGGCGGACGGGAATTATCCACAGGCTTCAAAGACAGTGGAGTCTGGCCGGAATTGTAAACCTATAGATTGCTTTTTACGACTTATTTGTAAAGTTATAGCTTTACAATATATTTGCTTATGTAAAGTTATAACTTTACATTTATAGTGTAATTAGCAAGTTATAGCTTTACATTTAATCGTTGATCATGACAAACAGGTCCTTGCAGCTACAACAATTGGATAGTAAAATGAAGTCTTATGCTTCATTGCAAAAAATTCCCACACCGCCTACCGGATGGATCAAAGCGATTCGCCTGACACTTGGAACAAGTGCCGAGCAATTAGGGAAAAAGCTGGGTATTACAAGGCAGGGCGTCATGGATATGGAGAGAAGGGAACGCGAGGGGACCATCACTTTAAAAGCGTTGCAGGAAACAGCGAAAGCCCTTGACATGCAATTGGTATATGGTTTTGTTCCGCAAGACGGAAGTTTAGAAGAACTGATTGATCGAAAGGCCCGGCAGTTGGCGACTGAGATCGTCATGCGAACTTCCAATACCATGAAACTCGAAGATCAGGAGAATTCGAAAAAACGAATCGATAAGGCAATCCAGGAACGTGCCGATGCTATTAAGAATGAAATGCCTAAATCTCTATGGGATTAGACTTCGATCAACTGGATGGACAAACTCCTCTCGATGAAGATGAGAAAGAAGGGTTGCTTATTCCAACAATCGCAGCGCGCAACGAACTGGATGAATTTGAGCAACAAAATATTGAACAAACGTTTCTGTGGTTAAAAGGCAGAAGATTGAAAACTGATACCATTTTGACAGAAAAATTTATCAGAACACTCCATAAAAGGATGTACGGAAAGGTTTGGAAATGGGCTGGTGAATTTCGTAAAACTGATAAAAATATTGGTGTAGAAAAATGGAAAATTCCAATCGAGCTAAGAAGCCTGTTAGATGACGCAAAATTCTGGATCGATCACCATATATACGGTCCAGACGAAATCGCTATTCGATTCAAGTATAGATTAGTGACCATTCATTGCTTTCCAAATGGTAATGGCCGGCATAGTCGTTTAATGGCTGATATAATAATCGAGAAGATCTTTGGCCTGCAAGTTTTCACATGGGGAGCAAGAAACTTAACTAAGCAAGGTGATAGTCGCCATGATTACCTGGCAGCGATAAAGGCAGCCGACCATGGAGATATCAAACCCTTGATTAAGTTCGCAAGGTCATAATAGGTCATTCATAAAATATGTTAATCTCAATTGGCATTTCTCGCACTCAACATCACGGCATATAAAACGACAAGCGCTTTAACGGTTGCGGGGTCCAGGACATTCCGGATCCGCAATTCGGTACCAGAGGATAGGAAGTCCAAACTGGCTAGATATTCTCCATTTTCGGCTAAACTGATCATCTCATAATGGTTTCCTGAATGGTAATTGTATATAAGCGGAATATGAGTCTGGCTGTTTTCGATGTATCCGCTGGTGATCCGATTACCGGATTGGGAACCCAGTACGAACTCCCAGGTCAACGTATCTATCCGCACCATGCCCTTGAGGTAGCGGCTTGACGAACCTGAGGAGGTATTGGTTTCCTCCTCGTCTTTGCTCAGCAGCTCACTCAAAAAAGTTCGCCTGGATCCTGTGAAGGTGGTATTGATGGAATAGATGGCTACCAGGGTATCGGATCCTGTGCTGATTGCAGTGAAACCAAATTTCCTTTTAGAGGTGGCGATGGTTTTGTACTGGTCAAACGATAAACCCTTGCTGCCGGAAAGGCCGATAGACGATTCATTATCGATCACTTTCCTGGTACGGATCACATCACTGTCGAGCTTGCCTGCATCGATTGTTGTGTAAGGTCCGAATGCAGGCAGGGCGAAGCCCAGTACATTAGTGTTCTTCGATACTTTCCAGATTTGCACATCGGTGCGTAGCAGATCTGCAGGGTCTGATTTATTCCCCAATACAAGTTTGGCAGCAAGAGGAGGACAAAGCTCTAGCAGTTCGTCGATGAACATACTGAAATGTTGTTTGAACGAACTATCATCAACCCAACGCGTATGACCTTCAAAATTTACAAGCTCATGCCTGATCTCCCTGCTGAAAACAGATTTACCGTTTTGCTTCACTTCGGCGCTCATCTCCCAATAGACCTGTTGGTTAGATGTGCCCCTGGTGATGAAGGAAAGAACTGATGCCTGGTAGTCTTTTGGGTTTGATGATTTTGCTGGTGATACTAAATGAGGAGTTCCGAACATCTCGATCACACGGTAACTAATACCTGCCGGCCGGGTACCAACTTCGGCATTGAATTTTTTCGATAAGGCGGAAATTACATAGGCGATGATATCTGCACTATTAGCGGAATCTTTTACAAAAGCTGGAAACCGCATCTCATCCTGCCATCGCAATGCATGTTGCAGGCTCGTAAGGTTGATCTGCTGAGCATGGGATGAATAGAAAATACCCAGGCAAAATATGGCAGCCAGTAGGCGCATGGTGTGTTTGTGTCTATAAGCTACGAATTTTTAAGGCGTCTTTTTCATTCATGGTTGCCGGATCCACTTTAATCTCCGGTTCCCATCAAGAACACGAAGGATGATGGTATCTCCGCTGAAGGAAAAAGCCCTTCTAACTGTGCTACCGATGGGGGAATGAATAGAAGTGGAGAGCCGTTCATGCTTTACCACATCGGCACTGTCTTCAATGGTGTAATTACCAGCATAGGTATAACTGGAGGCAAAAGCACGAACAGCGGTTTTCAATTCATCTTCCGACATGCTGTCGAGTTTTTGATTAATAAACTCATCTCTCAGACTTTCCTCTTCCGGAAGCCATTTGTAATCATTATAGCCTTTGCGGTTTATCTGAACGGCCATATGTCCCATACCGTCGTATACAATATAACCTGTTCC
>DATGXN010000325.1:0-1569 GCA_035298945.1 Chitinophagaceae bacterium
GTTATATGCCGGTGAATCTTATCTCCACCTTGGCGATTACAAGAACGCTATCAAATACCTGGAAGAATTCGATGCCAACGGCGCCAAACAGATAGAAGCCCGTGTGCAGGGTTTACTGGGAGATGCCAACTCAGAACTGAAACAGAACGATAAAGCGATCGAACACTATAAAAAAGCAGGTTCCCTGTTCCCAAATGATGCTTTGCTTTCATCCGAATACCTTTTCAGGGCTGGTTTATTGCTGGAAATGTCTGGCAAAACCAAAGAAGCGGTGGAAGTGTACAAGCAGATCAAAGAAAAATTCCCTCGTACTGAAAGGGGTTTCACAATAGATAAATATCTTGCCCGCCTGGGAGAAACAAAATCCTGACGTTAATGGCAACTAAAGGAAACGCCTCTTTGAAAAAATTGAACACAGGCGCCGGTGCATTAACCGGTGCCTGTGTTGTTATAGTGAAGACCGAATGGAACGCCGCCGTAGTTGATGAACTGGAAAATGGTGCCCGTAAGGTGTTGAGCAAACAAGGCATCAAAAATGTGGTTACGGTAACTGTTCCCGGGGCTGTGGAGATCCCTTTCGGGATCAAAGCCTATTGGGACACGATGAAATATAAAGACATCAAACCTGATGCCTTCATTGCGCTCGGAGCCGTGATACGGGGCGACACTCCGCATTTCGACTATGTTTGCAAAGCGGTAACAGACGGTGTTGTTCACCTGAATATGTATTTACCCGTGCCTACCATATTTGGAGTGCTTACCGTGGATAATGAGCAGCAGGCTAAGGAACGCATCGGTGGTAAACATGGACATAAGGGAGAAGAAGCCGCGATTACTGCACTCAAAATGATCTCCCTGGTCAGATCTTTCAAAGCACAACGTTGACACATGAATGTACAGCTATTCATACCCTGTTTTGTAGACCAGTTGTTTCCGCAAACCGCATTCAATATGGTCAGACTGCTTGAAAAAGCGGGATGTACAGTAAGCTATAATACCAACCAGACCTGTTGTGGGCAGCCCGCGTTCAATGCGGGATTCAGGGAAGAATCTAAAATGGTCTGCACCAAGTTCATCAAAGACTTTGCGGGAAAAGATTATATCGTGGCTCCCAGTGCTTCCTGCGTAGGGTTCGTGAGGAATTATTATAATACGATGTTCACGGAAGATTCTTCATACAGGTATGAAGTGAAGGCACTGCAGGGGCGGATCTTCGAGCTGAGTGATTTTTTGGTAAATGTGCTGCACTATACTGACTTCAAGGCCGAGCTTCCCATGGAAGCCACCTACCACGATTCCTGTGCTGCGCTCAGAGAATGTAAACTGAAAAAAGAGCCGCGGATATTGCTGGGAAAAGTTGCCGGACTTAAACTCACAGAGATGCAGGACAATGAAACCTGTTGTGGGTTCGGAGGAACTTTTGCAGTGAAATTCGATTCCATATCTTCCGCCATGGCCGACCAGAAAGTCAATAACGCCTTAGCTGCAGGCGCTCAATGCATCATCTCCACAGATCTGAGCTGCCTTATGCATATCGGTTCATATGCAGAGAAAAACGGACTGAATATT
>DATGXN010000326.1:0-7038 GCA_035298945.1 Chitinophagaceae bacterium
CGTATAAGATCTACCTGGCCCAGTTGCTGGCCATTGCGGTGATCGTACTTCTTACATTTATCAATACCAGGGGCGTAAAAGAAGGCAAGATCATTCAAACCACTTTTACTATTTCCAAATTGCTGGCCCTGTTCGGCCTGATCATTTTTGGGTTCCTGCTGACCAAAGAAAGTTTCTGGAGCGCGAACTGGGAAACGGGGCTGAATGCGGCTAAAGTGACGGATGCATCTGCAGGGCTGGAAGGCATTTCCTGGACAGGGATCGGAGGTACTGCGTTGCTCGGAGCCATCGCTGCATCTATGGTAGGATCTGTTTTCAGTTCTGATGCCTGGAACAATGTGACATTCATTGCGGGAGAGATCAAGAATCCCAAACGTAATATCGGGCTCAGTCTTTTCCTGGGCACCTTGATCGTGTCGGCCATATATATCAGTACCAACCTGATGTACCTCTATGTATTGCCTTTGAACCAGATCGCTTTTCCTGATGAAGACAGACTGGCCGTGGCGGCAGCCCACGTGATCTTTGGCAATGCGGGCAAGGCTATTATAGCTATCCTGATCATGGTGTCCACCTTTGGATGCATCAACGGACTGGTGCTGGCGGGTGCCAGGGTATATTATACCATGGCGCAAGACGGCCTGTTCTTTAAAAATGCAGGTACATTGAACAGGAATGCAGTTCCCCAATGGGCATTATGGGCTCAATGCGCAGTGGCATGTTTACTTTGCCTGAGCGGAAAATATGGTGACCTGCTGGACATGGTATCCTTTGTGGTGGTGATATTCTATGTGCTGACCATCGCCGGTATATTTATATTAAGAAAAACCAGGCCCCAGGCGGACAGGCCCTATAAGGCATTTGGATACCCCTTGTTGCCCATCATCTATATTGTTATGGGTATCAGCTTCTGTACTTTACTGATCTGGTTTAAGCCACAGTATACATGGCCTGGCATGATCATTACATTGCTGGGTATTCCACTTTATTTCCTTGCTGTAAATGCCAGGAAATAGGAGTTAATTTTGCACCATGGATATAAACAAGCTGTTCGAATCATTCCGGGATATCCGGGTGGGGGTGATCGGTGATGTGATGTTGGATACATATATGTGGGGACATGTAGAAAGGATATCTCCTGAAGCACCTGTGCCCGTAGTATCGCTCAATAAA
Organism: Chitinophagaceae bacterium; assembly: GCA_035298945.1. GTDB lineage: Bacteria > Bacteroidota > Bacteroidia > Chitinophagales > Chitinophagaceae > Pollutibacter. The sequence goes on from DATGXN010000326.1 coordinate 1,174, forward strand.
AAAGAATACAGGATCGGTGGCGCGGGCAATGTGGCCCTGAACCTGGCCTCTCTTGGCGCCAAGGCTTCCATACTTTCTGTGACCGGCAACGATGAAGATGGTAAGCACCTGAAGGATATGTTTGAATCCAATGGGATCGACACAACTTACCTGATTGAGAGTGGGTCACGAATTACAACCAATAAGATGCGCATCATTGCGCGGAATCAACAGATGATGAGGCTGGATAGTGAGATCACGGATGATCTTGAATCGGCCGATGAAAAAAAATTGTATGATGCTGCAGTGGAATTTATCAGGAATGAAAAACCGGCGGTGATCATTTTTGAAGATTATAATAAAGGGGTGTTGAAAGAGAGCCTGATCAGGTCGCTGATCGAATTGTGCAGGAAGGAAGGGGTGATCACTGCGGTGGATCCTAAACGCAAGAATTTCTTTGCCTACCGCAAGGTTGATATTTTCAAGCCCAATCTGAAAGAAGTCAAAGAAGGGTTGAATATTATAAAAGATGGTGTGAGCAAGGAGTCGCTGGACCAGATCCATACCGCCCTGCACGATCAGCTTTCCCATGTGATATCTTTCATCACTTTGTCTGAACGAGGTGTTTATTACAGCAATGGCCAAGACAGCAGGATCATTCCTTCCCATATGCGGAACATAGCGGATGTAAGTGGCGCGGGGGATACGGTGATAGCTGTTGCATCACTGATCTATGCGGCTACAAAAGATATTGACCTGATGGGCGAGATCGCCAATATTGCGGGTGGCCTTGTGTGTGAGGATGTGGGTACGGTGGCTATCGACAGGGAGAAGTTGTTACATGAGTGCACTGTTTTATTATCCTAGATACATGAAAAAATTCGGCATAGCCATACACGGGGGAGCGGGGACCATACTTGAATCACAGATGACAGCAGAGCTGAGGCAGGCTTATGAAAATGCGCTGCGCGAAGCACTGGATGCGGGGTATGAAGTGTTGGAAAAAAACGGAACTGCTGTTGATGCGGTTGCTGCTGCTACAGTTAAACTGGAAGATAATTTACTATTTAATGCCGGTCGTGGATCTGTGTTCACCCGCAAAGGGGGGCATGAAATGGATGCGTCCATCATGGAAGGTAAAGAGCTGAAAGCCGGAGCGGTGGCGGGTGTGCAGCATGTTAGGAATCCTGTAGCGCTTGCCCTGGCCGTGATGCAAAGATCTGATCATGTTTTTTTGAGCGGTGAGGGAGCTGAAGAATTCGCGCTCGAGCAGGGCATGAAGCCTGAGCCGGCTTCTTATTTTTTTTCCCAGTTCAGATATGATCAGTGGAAGGCTGTGCGGGATTCAGATACCTATGCACTTGATCACTCTGCACTGGAAGTCGAGAACCTGATGAAGAATAAGAAATTCGGCACAGTGGGAGCGGTGGCTTTGGACGTAGATGGGAACCTTGCTGCTGCCACCAGTACGGGGGGTATGACCAATAAAAAATACGGCCGGATAGGAGACACGCCCGTCATTGGTTCGGGTACTTATGCCAATAATAGAACCGCTGCGATTTCCTGTACGGGCCACGGTGAGCTTTTCCTCCGTGCGATCGCTGCCTATGATGTTTCTGCATTAATGGAGTATAAGGGTCTTTCGCTGGAAGAAGCCATGCATGAAGTGGTGATGGTTAAACTGAAAGCCATACAAGGCGAAGGCGGGATGATCGGCATTGATGCTGCGGGAAATATTTCGATGATATTCAATTCTGAAGGCATGTACCGCGGGGTTCGTGATAGTTCAGGGCGTTCGGAGATCGCTATTTTCAGGTAACAGGTTGCACGTTGCAGAAGATAAACGGGGAAGAGGGAGCTTACAATACTGGCAGGAATAAACTAACAAAAGACAATGACAGCATTTAAAAACCCCATCCTTTCTTTGCTGTTGGCATCCATATTTTTCACTTCTTGTAATGGTCAGGTAAAAAAAGCACCACCAAATGAAGTGGGGGCTAAACAAATATCATTTACCAGCAAAAATACCAAGCTGACCAAAACCCAGGGCACAGACAAATTTCAAAATCTGCATTGTATTATTCAGGATAAAGAGGGCAACCTTTGGTTTGGCACAACGGGTGAAGGTGTTTACCGGTATGATGGGAAGGAATTTACGCAATTCACAGAAAAAGATGGATTGAGTAACAATTCTGTCTGGTCAATGATAGAAGACCGTTTGGGAAATATCTGGTTTGGAACAGATGATGGTGTTAGTCAGTACAATGGGAAATCCATTTCAAAAATTATTCTTCCTATGACTGCCCCAATAGGTTTAGGGAAGGCAATGCCACAATCAGTCAAAAATACGATTTGGAGTATGATGCAGGATAAAGATGGCATAATCTGGATAGGAACCGACAACGGTGTTTATAACTATAACGGGAGATATTTTTCTTATATTTTAAATAATACAGACTTAGCAAATAAAACTGGACTTACATTAAAAAGTATTCAATGTATGTTTCAAGGTAAGAATGGAAACATATGGTTTGGATCAGGACCACAGGCCTCTGAAGGGATCATCTTATTCGACGGAAAATCTCTGACAAATTTCAAACCTCAGAACGAAGGATGGATACGTAATATAACCGAAGATAGAAATGGAGCTTTATTGTTTGCCACCAGGCATAATGGCCTCATAACATATAATGGAAAGGCATTTTCCGGGTTTTCTCAGCCTCAGAATTTGAGAAAAGATTTACTTAATAATGTTTTGGTCGACAGTAAAGGAAACATCTGGTATGGTTCTGATTATACGAATAGTACTGACGTAACCACCGGAGGTTTATGGAAATTTGATGGAAGATCAGTTGTTGAGTTTACGAAGCGGGATGGATTGGGTAACACAGCGATCTACTCTTTGGCGGAAGACAAGGCCGGTAACATCTGGATCGGAACCCGAAACTGCGGATTGTATCGTTACAATGGACAGACATTTGAAACATTTTCAGAATAACTTGCGACTACAAGCTCCGAAACATTTGCGTCAAGCCTAATGTCAGCTGCAATTTTACCGATCTCGCCTAGAAAATGAAAAAACAGACAAAACTAAAGATAAGCAAGTCCCAAGCTTCTAAATCAGGAGTTTCAATTGTGACAATTGTTTTTTTGATTTTAAGTTTACTATTGACATACGTCATAGTTTTAAAAGGACTGGAATACGACAAGCGTCTATTCACTTGGAGTTTCCTTTCTTTATTTTTAGGCCTATTGATTGAAAGCTATTTTATTTTTAAAAGTCTTAATAGCATTTTAAACTGTTTTACGGCATCCTTCTTTCTCAGCTTATTTGCTTTCTTGCCTGGAAAAAGTGAGCGAGTTTATAGCCTGCAAAATCACATCGAATTTTGGCCATACATTTTCTTAATCTCTTTTATAATTGGAGTTATTATTATTAAGCAAAAAGAAGTTACAAGTAAACAGACTGAAGGGACAACATTATTGCTATCATTGGCTCTTGTCTATTGGCTTTATGACTATAGGGTTTATGAAAGCATAGACTTTCTTAAGGCTTTAATTCTTGTTATAACTGTGGTAGCCATTTTGTTTTCTTTGTTTAATGCATTAACGAAAATCGACTTAGGTAAGTCAAATAGACTTTTATTGAGTATTTGGAGCAGTATTGTTTTAATGTGCTTTGCAATAGATAATACCATTAGAGTTTTTAGCAACGGAGATATTGACCAACAGGGCAGTTTAACGACAAGCATTGAAGTTGCAATTCAATATTTTTTTGTTGGTATTTCTTCTGTTTATGTTGTACAGAACATTTATATGCTTTATGCATTTTTTCCAGAAAAAAATACTAAATACAATCAGACGCTTTACGCTGCAAAAAAAATGCATCTTGACAGATATTCTGATTTACAAGTTTCAAGTATAGACACTCTATTATGTATTTGTTATTGTGCTTTATTTTTCGTTTCAAACAGTATGTACAATTTTATTCCTCGCTATACGATGATTTGGTTTGTAATAGTAACATTCCCAATATTTCTTCATTTGCAACAATGGATAAGGCAAAAATACTTTAGCTAACATTGGGTTTTATTCAAGTTGGGCTCAACTTTGCAATGCCAGCTAATTGCAGAGACCACCTTTAGGTCTGTCTGACGAATGACTGTCAACTTTTTTCAGGTGTATTAAACACACTTTACTTTGTCTGCACTTAGAAGTACTGATCTTCACTTCCCGCTTATCTAATACACTAGCCGGCTGGCATACTATCCGGCAAGCACACTTCAAAGAAATGTGACTTTTTTAAACCCGGCGGAGAGCAGAAAATTTTCCATGAGGAGTCGGCTTCGTTTCTCGGCCATTTGCAGAATATTTTTCTGCACGGCCCGAAATTCCATCACTCGCTTAGCTTTTGCTTTCACAAGGTTGACGGCATCGGGAGACCAGACGCCGGTTTCGGTAAACGTGCTGAATCCGGAAGGATTGACGATCACTTCAAGGATCTGCGCCTGGGGCATGTGGATGGCCACGGAATCATCTTCCACGATAATGTCCGTATCAGCCAGGTAATGCAGGTTGGTGCCGGCCTGCACAGAGCCTCGGGCAACGATCACGATCCTGTCTTTGGCCGGAGCAAGCGGATTGAGGGCAATACGGGAAATGGCATTGATCATGTCAGTACTGGGCTTCACAGAATCAACCACCACTTCATCGAATGATGTCACGGTAATGAGTTGGGTGAGCTCCCGGATCTCCTTGATCAACACCGGCGTGTTGGCGATCAAAACCGGTTTGGAACGGAAGATGTTTTTGACATCAGGCAGCATGTTTGTTTTCTGCAAAAGCAGAATGAAAAGAATGCCTGCAATGACGATGATGATATATTTAGTAAATGCTTTCATTTGAGTTGGGGCATTGATGCAGCACTGAACCTGATATGTATCCTGGAGTAGCCGAGCATTTTAAGATAGTTGCTGATAAATAGAGAGGCATTGGTTTCTGCGGCACTTAATACACCCAGGGCTTCAACGCTGTTTTTGATCTGTTTTTCACCTTGTGTGAGTAGTGCATCTCTTTCGGCGGCAGAGAACTCATCCCTGAAAAATCCTGTTTCTTCATATTCCACCCTCACATCTTCCGGCCGGATATTCATACTGATCAGATGTGCTTTAGGCAGCACCAGGCTGATCGACTTCCCCTCAATGGTCACATCGCCTTCGTCAATGGCTGAGAAATCTATCCCGGCTTTGATCGAGGCTTCACAACTCATGAGGATCTTACGGTCGCCCACTTTAAACCAGGTCTGGTTATCATCCGCCTTCACGATCTTGGTAACAATGTATTCAACCGTGGCCAATTCGCTCATTTCCTTAAAAGCGAGCACGTCATTCATCTCTTTCTCTTTGCTCTTGCAGGAGAACAGCAGCAGTAGAAGCATATAAGGTACAAACCTTCGCATACGGCAAGATACAAATCATTATTTTAGCCAAAATTATCGATGGATAAATTTGCGGTCATAGTGGCGGGAGGCTCAGGAACAAGAATGGGGCATGAGACACCGAAGCAGTTCCTGCCGGTCAACGGCGAGCCAGTGCTTGTTCATACGGTCAGGGCATTCAGGGATGCATTCCATGATGCACAGATCATTGTGGTTCTTCCTGCAGCCCATATGGAACGCGGCATGCAGATCATCCATGATCATTTCCCCGGGCTGGATATCAAGTTTGCTGAAGGGGGTAAAACCCGGTTTGATTCAGTAAAGAATGGGATCAGTCTTGCCGGTGATCATGGGATCATTTTTGTCCACGATGCGGTAAGATGCCTGGTTTCACCCGCGCTTATCCGTGCATGTTATGAACAGGCATTGGCTAAAGGTTCTGCAATCCC
>DATGXN010000327.1:0-10176 GCA_035298945.1 Chitinophagaceae bacterium
GTTGGCATTCACCGCTCTGCCATCCTCCAGGAAAACATCATCTTTCCCATTCAATAATCGTCCTTCAATGCGCCAGAGCAGGTTTTTGAGCACCGTTATGTCAAAATTCAAACTGGCTCCGTATACAGCCATAGGAGCACCGGTTTCCGTAGAAATAATAACAGCGTTCTTATCCTGGTAATACTCCAAACGCAGTCCGCTGGTGAGCCTTCGATTCCAGCTATAACTCATCCCCGCTACCCAGGTATACCAGAAATTGTAACTACTGCTGTTTTTCTCTTTCTGCTCCGCACCCACATCAAAAGCAGCCTGCAGGCTAAGCTTTGCATTCAGCTTGAAAATACCATACAGGTCGTGGAAATACCTCATTTTCCTTGCACTGTCTGGTTTGTCTGTACCAATGAAACTGCTGCTGTTGAAAACAATCTTATCCGTGGGCCTGTACTGCAACTGTGTGCCAAAAGAAGGAAGGCTATTCCCTTCAACAGGTTTCATGCGTTGCCATCCTGCAAGGAATAATATGGCTGCATACCATTTCCCATTATCAGATCCATACCCAAGCTTCACACCAGTTTCATAATAAGGCGAATTCTCGGCCATGATACTCCTGGTTAAACTCCAGCAGTCTTTACCAATGGCGCTTTCAAAACCGATATGCGACGACATCACCCCTGCATCCAGCCACAGATCTTTTCTGCTTAGTTTAACTCCAACATTCAATTCATATAAATACCTGAGAAGTTCAGGTTCTGCAGCCAGATTGTATTGGCTGTATGTACCTGCCATCAATGCAGCATTGGCCCTGAATTTATTTGTAAGATAACTGGCCTTTAACATAGCCAGGTTGATATTGGGCTCGTTATGCCGGTTGAAAGAATAAAAATAAGGAGGCTTGAGTTTATCGCTGGGATCAGCAAAATCATAACTGTAATATCCTTCGATATAACCAGTGAAACTAAAATGCCTGGCAACTGTATCAGTTTGAGAAAATAATACCCCGGGGCAAAGAAAAAAGAATGCGATAAGAGTGGTTCTAAAGAAACAGAAACAACCCTTATCGCATTCCTGATTTTTCAACTTGCAAAATTTTATATCGTAGGTTTGAACTGGGGCGCAGCGCGTTTTTTGCTGGCCTGTTCATAGGCATATGCCATACCAATGATCTTGCCTTCTTCCCAGGCGCCTGCCACAAAAGAGAATCCCACCGGAAGTCCGGATACCTGGCCCATGGGGACCGTAATATGCGGATAACCAGCCCTGGCAGCAGGACCTGAAAAATAAAACCCTACACTATAGTCGCCATGCACATGATCAGTAAGATTAGCAGGGCCATAACTGGTTGAACATATCGCATCTATCTTATGCTTAGCCATGATATCGTCAAGGATCTTCGCAGATTTCCTGGAAACAGCGAGTGAATCTTTATATTCTTTTTCTTCAAGCCCTTTCTTTTTCTCACTGGCTTCAAGGATATCCTGTTTGAAATAAGGCATGGCCTTAGCCTCATTAGCCTTGTTGAAAGCGATCACATCGGCCACGGTTTTGACTTTTGCATTTGCGCCGGCAAGATATTTATTGACACCATCCTTAAACTCATAGAGCATAACAGTGTACTCGGAATCACCAACTGATCTCATCTCTTTCAGCACTTCTATCTCCACTATTTCCGCTCCTTGTTGCTTCAACACTTCAATCGCCTGCTTATACAGGGCAACAACATCTTCATGACCTTCCAGGTATTGCTTTTCCATCCCTATCCTCTTACCTTTTAAAGCATCCGTTTTACAGAACACCGTATAATCTTCCTGGATCTTTCCTTTGTTTGCTGCTGTTGCTGCATCAGCCGGATCCTCACCTGCACATGCGGCCAGTAAGATGGCCGCATCTTTCACCGTCCTGGTCATTGGGCCTGCAGTATCCTGGGTGGCAGAAATGGGTATGATACCCGCCCTGCTCCATAAACCTACTGTTGGCTTTAACCCAACTAATCCGCAGAATGAAGACGGGGCGATTATTGATCCATCTGTTTCTGTGCCTATGCCAATTGCGCAGAGATTCGCTGCCACTGCAGCGCCTGTACCTGAACTGGATCCGCAGGGGTTGCGATCGAGTACATAGGGATTCCTGGTTTGGCCTCCCCTGCTGCTCCATCCACTGCTCGAACGATTGGATCTGAAATTAGCCCACTCACTCAGATTAGTTTTGCCGAGGAGAACCGCTCCGGCAGCCCTCAATCTATCTATGATAAATGCATCTTTCGCTGCTATGTTACCAACCATAGCCAATGCACCGGCTGTGGTCATCATCTTATCTCCCGTGTCGATATTGTCTTTGATCAGCACCGGGATACCATGCAAAGGTCCTCTCAGCTTTCCCTGCTTTCTTTCTGCATCCATGGCATCTGCAATCGATAATGCGTCAGGATTGATTTCTATTACCGAGTTGATAGCCGGCCCCTGTTCATCAATGGCCGCAATACGGTCCAGGTATCTTTGAGTGATCTCCCTTGAACTCAGCTCCCCTTTCTGCATGGCCTGCTGCAGGTCGTCCACTGTCTTTTCATTTAATAGAAAATCATCAGTGGCGCCGACTTCTTTATTTTCCGCGCCTGCAGCAATTTTTGGAGGATTCTGGTTGCATGCTGCCAGTAAGGCAACAGACAAACCCGTTGCTGTTGTTCTCAAAAGGAACTTTCGTCTATCCATAATCAATTATTTATAAGAAAAGGTCAGTATATAGCTGAGCACCCGGCACTACTGAATAATGACCAAGATCGGTTATTCCCTCTTTTGCCAGTACTTCTTCATCTAAGAAGAAATTACCCGTACAAATATCAGACGGTTTAGTGAGAATATAATAAGCTGCATCTGCAAGGATCTCCGGAGTGCGACTCATCTTCATTAACACTTCACCTCCTAAAAGGTTCTGAACTGCTGCGGTGGCTATCGTGGTTCGCGGCCATAATGTATTAGCAGCGATCTTATATTTTTTAAGCTCCTCAGACAATCCATAAGCGATCATACTCATATTGTACTTGCTCATGGTATAGGCAAGATGGTTTGCAAACCATTTCTTGTCCATATTGATCGGAGGAGAAAGATTGAGAATATGTGGATTCACCCCCTGTTTCAAATGCGGTATGCAGGCCTTACTCACGAAGAATGTACCGCGCACATTAATATCGTGCATCAGATCATACCTTTTCGCCTCGGTCATTTCCGTTGGGGTAAGTGATATCGCTGAGGCATTATTGATGAGTATATCTATGCCGCCGAACGCAACCACCGCTTGTGAAACCGCAGCCATCACCTGGTCTTCATGCCTGATATCACAAGCCACAGGTAGGGCCTTCGATCCCAGCGCCGCCACTTCTTCCGCAACAGAAAATATGGTTCCACCCAGCTTGGGATTCTCTTCTGTAGACTTTGCAGCGATAACTATATTGACACCCTCTTTGGCCAGCCTCAAAGCTATGGCCCTGCCGATGCCCCTGCTTGCACCGGTGATGAACGCAGTTCTGTTTTTAAGATCCATGATTACCGGGATTGACAGCCGGATTCCTAATTTACATCAATCCTTCATACACCTGAAGCCAACTGTTGCATTTCTTTCAAATCCGGGTGAAACCCTCAACAACATCTGCCTGTAGTGCAGTTCCCTCGGGCCTCCCTGGACGTACCACCAGCTCGATGAAGGCTTGAAATAACTGCCGCCTTTTAGGATGAGGAATCTATATGAGCCATTCAGGTATTCATCATTTGTGATCTGCCATACAGACCCAACCAGGTCGTACAAACCGTTTGGATTCACACCTGCGGGATAAGCTCCAACTTTATACAGTTTGCCATCACCAAGATTACACATGCCTTTGTCAATGCCTTCCAATTCGGTGACCTTGAGTGTCTCCGTAACCACCTGTTCTTTTCGGGTAACCTTACCCGTTTGTTTCCAGGGCCATTCATTCAAATCGGAGGTCTGGGCCGCATACTGCCACTCGATCTCTGTAGGCAGTCTCTTTCCTGCCCATTCAGCATAGGCTTTGGCATCTTCAATGGAAACATACACAACAGGATGATCTTCCTCCCCGGTTCTGATCTTCCCGCCTGGCCAATGCTTCAGAAAATTCGCACTGTCCCGGGGTTTATATTTAGTTGATTGCAGAAATGCCCTGAATTGCCTGTTGGTCACCGGGTATTTGTCAACATAATAGGATGGCATGCTGAATGCAGAATCAAGATCCTGGACTGGGTAAGGAATGAATGCATCACCATTAGTGACCTTGAAAAGAAATTTACCTGCCGGAACCTTCACCATACCTTCAGAAGCAGAAGGGCTGGGCCTAGTTTTTACCACCTTGCTTATCCTTCTTGCAGTGCCGGGAACAATCGTCAATATCCTTTCATCCTGCAGCTCATCTTTTTTTATAAGCTGTATCACAATGTCTCCTTCATATCGTCCCATAAGGCTGGAAACACTGAAACGATGCTGCCCCGCCCGCATCCGGATCGGTTCTTTTCCATATTCCGGCATACCTGCCCAGATCAGGATATCCCCGTCATAGGCCTCAACCGAGAGCTCATCGCCATCCAGTTTTGCCCTGATCAACTCAGGAAACATGGCCACCACATCTACCGAGCCTTCGTTATTGGTTCCAAGTTCAGCGATATTAAAAGCATCGGTATTTGCAACCGGTCTGTCCAGTTCTTTATGATGCCAGATATCTACCAGGTGCCAGCCTTTGGCGGTTTCCATTGCGAATCCAATATCCCTGACACCGGCCGGAATGATACTATAAATAGTCCACACGGTTTTCCCATCCGATTTCCATTCATTCACCCAGATACTGTCCCGGTTTACAGGGATAAGCGGGATCTGTGTCCCTGACGTGAAATTGCTGCTGTTCTGACGCAGCACCATACTTGTTCTACCCAGGTATCTGTATTGTTCGGTTACCCATGAGGGTTGGCCCGGAGCAAAAATATTGAGTTCCGTACCATAGCCGTTGAAGAGTGACAATGAAAACTCGCGCCTGATCTTTTCCTTATACAATTCGGCAACACGAAAAATTGCAAAGTCGGGCTTGATGAATTTGTTCAGATTCAGCATCGGCACATAGTAGAGTGCATTATGTACACGGCCTGAAACAATGTACTGCATATCCCTGGGCACCGCCATTCCTTCACTGTACATGATAACGCCTGGCTTTACACTGTCTGCGGCCGCCTGCAATTCCTTGCTCGACTCCCCCCTGGTGTCCAGCACAACACCATCCGCATCAGTTTGTCTGAGCAGATCTTTTAAGCCCGACAAATGCCTTTCTTTCCTGGTGCTCTCATCCCAGGGATTATAGGCAAGGAAAAGCCTGGGACCGTCGCCAGCAAATGCTTTTTTCAATGCGCCATTCCCGCCAGGCAGATCACGGTACATATCGAACTGGTTGCGCTGGTCAAGCCCAAGTGTAGGCCAGGTGGGCCATATCCCGATCACATCATCACCACCATATAGTTCCTTCCCTCTTTTATTGAACCAGTCCAATGAAATCCGGCCGGAATCGAAGTAGAATTTATCCCAGGCCATGATCAGGTGCATCACATAGGCTTTGCGGATCCACGCAAGGTCTTTCCTCGCATACATCGTACTGTCGAACGGCTCGGCATCAAAAAGCTTTTCCCGTTGAAACATAACCCGCAATCCCTCCTGCCATTGGCCTGAATAAGGCTCTGTGTAATAATTGTAAGCTACTGTGCCACCAGGATATAAAATGGTTTCAAACCTCCGGCGTTCCCCCTTTTGTATACTGCTCCTGTCACGGCGCATCAACATGCACTCTCCACTGTGCGGATCAATCTGCTTAGAGGCATACCCAAGCTCCCAGGCATTATCAGGCAATACCACATTTACGGGTACGCGTTGGGGTAAGAAAAGATGGGCCCGTGAAAGTGGGTGATCGCCAAGCCCCGTGATATATACTTCGCCCTCCGGGACTACATTGGCGAGGTGAATGGTATCCGGGGAAGTATTGGAGAAAACAACCCGCCACTGATGATCTTTTTTTCGCTCTTCATAACTGATCTTCAGCTGCGGAAGAGATTCTTTATTGCCATGTGGCGCCCTGTTCAACTCAAAACGGAAAGGCGGCTGGGCATGGAGTATGTTGAATGAAAGTAAAAGTAAAATGACGAGCCTGGGCATGGGATGAATCTACGAAAAAAGCAGTGAGCAGTGAGCGGTAAGCGGTGAGCAGTTTTTTGACTAATAGCTCACCTACCTGCTTACTGCTAACTGCTTACCGCTCACTGCTTATTACGCCAGATCCAAAACCGGCTTATTCTGCAATATTCCGTCAATCTTATCCATCACCTCCGCGGTGAGCAATTTCACAACCTCCAGGCTTTTCAGATTATCTATCAATTGCCCTTCTTTGGTAGCACCCAGTATAGTAGTGGTCACATGGGGATTGGCAACAGTCCAAGCTATGGCCAGCGAAGCCATAGACACCCCCAGTTCATCAGCCAGGTCCATCAGTTTTTTTAGTTTTTCAATCTTTACATCCTGCAACCACCTGTCCCTGAGCCATCCAAAAGTTTCAAACGATAACCTTGAACCCTCTGGGATACCCTGGAGGTATTTGCCCGACAAAAATCCCGACGCAAGAGGGCTCCATACCGTAGTTCCAAGGCCCACATTCCTGAATACCGGTAAATAATCCTGCTCCATCTTGAAACGCTCGAACATATTATACTGGGGCTGCTCCATAACAGGACCTATTAGCCCGTACTGCTGGGCTACTCGGTGGGCTTCCATGATCTCTGCAGCGCTCCACTGTGAAGTTCCCCAATAAAGTACCTTACCCTGCTGGATCAGGTTATGCATGGTCCAAACCACTTCCTCGATCGGAACATGTACATCCGGCCTGTGGCAGAAATAAAGATCCAGGTAATCAACCTGCAACCTGCCCAAGGCATCGTGGCAGGCTTCAAACAGATGCTTACGACTCAGCCCTGCCTGGTTGGGCTTGTTATCTTTACCCCTGAGACCGAAATATGCCTTCGATGAAACCACATAAGAACTCCTCTCCCAGTTCTTCTTCTTCAATACCCTGCCCATCATCAATTCACTTTCACCGCCTGCATAGGCTTCCGCATTGTCAAAGAAATTGATGCCCGCATCATAGGCAATACCCATAAGTTTATCTGCTGAACTATCGTCGATCTGCTTGTGAAAACTGACCCAGCTACCATAAGAAAGCACACTGAGCTGAAGGCCTGTACGGCCCATGTATCTGTATTCCATATATCTGAATTAACTTAAATTAAATGAAGTCAAAAGTAAAAAGGAAAAAGTCAAAAACATTTTTTGCCTTTTGACTTTTGAAGTTTGACTTACTCTTTCACCCTGAGTGTCGAGTTATTGATCTTGTACATTTCAAAAAACTTGAAATCCTGGGGCGCAGACAGGCCAACCCCGTTCATGATCATATCCGGTCTGTGGATCCGAACCGGTTTATCTGTAGTGAATAACTGTGTATTCTGATCCCACCAGAGTTCCTGGCAAAACAACGTATCTCCCGTATTATTGAATACCCTCACGCTGTCTTTCAAAAATACTTTTGCTTTTACCTCAAAATACTCGCCGTAGTTGGCGTCCATCTTACTTTGGATATCGGTGGAATCGTTGAAGAAATCCACATGCAGTGTTTTAGGGAACACAACTTTAGCGGAACTATCCTGGTATCTGAGCATCAGCGGCGCGCGGAGCCTGGCTTTCATCTTGCCCGTATTGCTCATATACGCTTCAATATTCACGCCCTCATCCACTTCAGTTCGTCTTGTGACAAGGCTTTTCACCTCATCCTCATTGTTAACACATGAAAAAAAAATGACTAATGCAATCAATGCTACTGCATTCCTTACATTTATTACATTCTTTACATTCACGCTTATTGGTATTCGCGTTTGTTGAACCAGATATCACTGAGGTTGAAACCAATGGAGAACCTGAAAATATTTTCCCTTATGGGGTTCGACTTATTGCCCCTTCCACCGATCTCAAATGAAGTATTGAGGGTGGTATACTGGTTGGTATAATAATTTCTCCTGATGGGAAAACCAGCACCGAAAGTGGCGGCCCAGGAATTGAATTTTGTACCGAGATCTATGTATTCAGGACCAAAATAAAAACCTGCACGATACGAAACCCGATTCCAGTAATTCTTGGAAGTGATCCCCGGGATCAATTGTCCGCCCACCCTCACCGTCCAGTTATCTTTCAACTGTCCTGGCTCACCATAATACCTGAAGGCACTCCACTGAGCGGAATTGAATTCAGCACCTATCATCCAGTTGTCGATCTTCTCAAATAAAACCGCAACTCCATAATTCATTGGAAGAATGATCTCGCCTTTCTGAGCCACCAGCCTGTAAACACTATCCAGTACCAGGTCTCCTCTTGTGCCATAATCCCAGGTATGCCTTGTAATGCTTCGCTTTGCATCCATCTTCTGTTCCATACCATAAGTGGCCCCGAAACGAAGATTCTTGTCACCAGAGATCACAAATTGGTATTGCAGTCCGGCTTTGAAAAATATTCCTCCAAAATTGGTTGAGTCAGAATATTTGGCTTTCATATAACTCACCGTATCGTTCAGGAAGACCAGCCTGGTGCTGTACTCTTTGTTCCCAAACATCCATCCGGCATTAAATCCTATTGAAAAATTCTTCCTGCCATATGCGAGGCCGGTGAATAGCTGATAAGAACCTCCGTCACCCTGGTATTGATTGTAGACGCTATCTATTCCGTTCAGTCTTGCATTGTTCGATACGTCATAATTGATCCTGGTCACTGGTCTCAAACCCAGGTTCATACCCCAGCTTTTCTTCTTACTTAATGGTAAGCCTACATTAAGATATGCGGGGATCAGGTTGGCAGAACGGTAACTGTTACTTGTATTGGTAGTGCGAAGTCTCCGGCTGCTATAGTCTAAACCTACGTCAAATGTGGTGACCTTTAACCTGGCATAAGCGGCGGGATTGGAGAAATTGACAGATTGAAGATCGTAATATGCCAAAGACATACCCCCCATCCCCCTGTTCAGAATATTTTGACTGGGAATTACATCACCAAGGCCAAATCTTGTATATGGAGAGTTCTCCTGGGCAAAGGATCCGAACCAGCATAAAGTGCTGATTATCAACAGAAAGCTATATTTTCTCAAGTTAGTTATTGTACTCACTGATCGCATAGAGGCCCTTATATAGAAAATCAGGGTCGGCAAATATCGGGTTTTTAAGGTGTAGGGCGAAATATGTACTATCACCCCCGGTTAACACCACGTTAAAGTTCCCGTATTTTTCACTGTAGGCATCGATGGTTCCATCGATCTCTTTGGCCATTCCAAGGATCACTCCGGAGAGGATATTTGTCCTGGTATCATAGCCGATCAGGGGAAAATTCCAGTCTTTTTTGATCAGGGGAAGCTTGGCGGTATAATCTTTCAATGCCCTGAATCGCATCTCCATTCCCAGTGAAATGCTGCCCCCCAGGAATTCGTTGTACTTGTTGATGAAATTATAAGTGACAGCAGTCCCAAGACCGATCACCAGGTTGTTTTTACCCGGATAGAATTTCACCATAGCCGCCGCCAACGCAATGCGATCAGCCCCCATGGTTTCAGGCTTACCTACCGGGACGGTGAATGGGAATTTTGAAAGATGGGATAATTTATGAAAAGAAGATGATTGGCTAAGTAGGTTTTCAATCTCCGGATCATGATCAACTACTGAAGACAATATTGACCGCTGGGGTTTGAATTTCTCTATGACCTGTTTAATTTCTTCTATCCCGCCATCTTCCAGCACATCCACTTCCAGCAAAGCACTGTTTTGAAAAACAGCAAACTTTCGCCTTGTATTGCCATAATCGAAGCAGAGTGTCGTCATATGGTAAAAATACAAGAGACACGGAGAAAAACGCAGAGACACAGAAATTTTCTGCGTCTCTGTGTTTTTCTCCGTGTCTCCGTGTTAGTCTCCGCGTCTCTGCGTCAAATATTGAACTGGAATCCACTTAGGTTCTTGAAATGCCCATTTAATTTGATCTTTTCCTTCAGGCTTTCCATCTCCATCACAACCGGAATTACTTTGGTAAGATGGCGGCGGATATACTCCTGGCGCTGTA
>DATGXN010000328.1:0-4899 GCA_035298945.1 Chitinophagaceae bacterium
TCGCTTCCGGCACAGCCACCTGGAGCTGGTCCAGCCCGCAGGCAGGGATCCTGCTGATCACCTTCCCAGCACCCGATCTCAAACAGGCCCGGGCTGCCAGGATAGCAGCGCCCATCATGCCCTTGGTTCCACCCATCAACAGCGCGGTACCGAAATTGCCTTTATGGGCAAATTTTCGCCTGGGCCGGATCATTTTGCGGATATCTTCTATTTCGGTCAATTCGTATACGGCAGCGGTCTGCTCATAGTATGCTTTTGATAAACCAATGTCCATGATCTTCCAATCGCCCACATAGTCTTCATTTTCCGGCATGAAGAAACACAATTTGGGTACCTGGAAACTCAGCGTGTAGCGGGCAAGTACCGCTGTATTGCCCGCTGAGCTTCTGTCGGCGTATAATCCCGTAGGCAGGTCGATGGAAACCACAACATTGTTCCAGGTATTCACCGCTTCAACAACGTCTTTTACTAATCCCTCCAAGGGACGGGATTGGCCGGTGCCCAAAAGAGCATCGATGATGATGGCGTTCGCAGCGGGAGGAGCGGGGATATCTTTAGCAGTACTGATAGTTTGGCAGGCGATGCCTGCAGACTTCAGCCTTCCCAGGTTAGTGCTGCAATCCGCGGAGAGGGCTGAGCCCGCCAGTTGAAATACCGATACGTCACGGCCCTTCTGGCCCAGTAAACGGGCTATGGCCAGTCCATCACCACCGTTATTACCAGGTCCTGCGAAAATGATCAGAGGGGAAGAAGGAAGATGTTCCTGAATGAATTCAACGCAGGCCATGCCCGCCCTTTCCATTAAATCAATGGAAAGTACTGGCTCATGTTCAATGGTGTATTTGTCCCATTCGCGAATCTGGGCTGCAGAGAAAAGCTTCATTCTAAGTAAAAATTAAAAAGTAAAAATTAAAAAGACCGATTTTTTAATTTTTACTTCTCAATTTTTACTTCGCAGCTTATTCGTCGGAAGCTATATTACCGTCGTAATTTCCAAATGCAGTAAACAATTTCTTGGCGTCGTAGATGCGCCTGTTGTATTTATTCCCGAGGATGATCACCGTGGCTGAATCATCAACCAGCCTGGTGAATACTGTATTGTTTCCATGCCACCAGCCATTATGATAAATGATCTTTCTGTTGTCCGGGTAGAGGTATAGCCTCCAGCCAAGCCCGTAATTCTTGACCCCTTTCTTTTCAAAGCTGTAACCAGAATAGGCAGCAGCAAGGGTTTCAGGTTTGAAGAGGTTACCGGTACTTAAAGCAATATCCCATTTAAGCAGATCGCGGGCCGTGCTGTAGATATTCTTATCCCCATAAACTATATCCAGATAAGTGAAAGGTTCTTTATGGTTCCTCCAGTTATAGGAAGGAAGTACGGTTTCCTGCATCTCGGGTGAAAACACAAATGTGTTGGTCATTCCGATCGGCTCGAAAAATGTTTTACGGAGAAACTCATTGTACTTCATGCCACTGACCTTTTCGATGATCAGCGCCAGCAAAGCATAATTGGTATTGCAGTAGGTGAAGCTCCTGTCCGGCCTGCCCACACTGAGCCTGTTCTTATTTTCAATCAGGAAACTCAATACATCCTGGTTGGTGACCCCGTGTTCACTGTCCCATCCTTTTTCTTCCATCACGTGCACATAGTTGGGTAAACCACTGCGATGATTCAGGAGCGTCTTGATCGTTACACCGGGATAATTGAACCCTTCGAGGTATTTAGATACTTCATCGTCAATATTCAGTTTTCCATCTTCCCACAACTTGCACACAGCCATGCCGGTGAAGGTTTTGGATACAGAAGCAAGATGGAATGGGGTGTTCATATCAAGACTATCCTTGTTCTCAAAAGTCTTGAAACCTGAATATTTCTCAAATACCACCTGGCCATGCTTGGCGACCAGCATAGCGCCATTGAAACCGCTGGGTTTGAGATATAGGTCGTAAAACGACTCAGAAACCTTATAATATTTGTCAAATTCTGCTTTGGATAAGGTGGATGCAGCTCCAACTCCTTCAGGTACAGTGGTCTTCCTGGCATTCTCAACGATCCTTTTGTCCGAAGTGGCAAAGCACCCGTTCAACAGGAGGATAATAAGGGAGGATATGGCAAGGTTTTTCATCATGCGTACCTGGATTATATTAACGCTAAATTAGAAACTATTATTTTCGCTGCAAATTATTGTAACACAATTTTATGTCTGACTCCAAACCCACCAGTTACCCAAAGGAGAAGATCAACATACTCTTCCTCGAAAATATCAGTGATACAGCAGTCAAACAATTCAAAGATGCGGGTTATGCCAATGTTAGAAAACTTGGGGGAGCATTAAGTGAAGACCAACTGATTGATGAGATCAAGAATGTTCATCTGCTCGGCATTCGTTCCAAAACCCAGATCACCCGCCGTGTGCTGGATAATGCAAGCAAACTTCAGGCCATAGGTTGTTTTTGCATAGGAGTAAATCAGGTTGATTTGAAAGCTGCCACCCAGCAGGGTGTTGTAGTATTCAATGCACCGTATAGCAATACCAGGTCTGTGGCTGAACTCGTGATCGGTGCGTCCATCATGCTGATCAGGCGTATTCCAGACAAGAACAGGTTTGCACACGATGGCACCTGGCAGAAAGAAGCAAAAGGAAGTTATGAGCTCAGGGGCAAAACACTTGGGTTGATCGGTTATGGTAACATTGGAACACAGGTAAGCATACTGGCAGAATCCATGGGTATGCGTGTGAAATTTTATGATGTGGTGACCAAGCTTCCATTGGGAAATGCAGAGGCCTGTAAAACACTGAAAGAGCTGGTTGGTAGTTCAGATATCATTTCACTCCATGTTCCCGAAACGCTTCAGACTAAGAACCTTATCAATAAGAACCTCTTAAAAAACTTCAAGAAGGGATCCATATTACTGAACTACGCAAGAGGTGAAGTGGTTGACATTGATGCACTTGCAAAGGCTATTGAATCCGGTCATTTAAGTGGGGCTGGTATCGATGTGTTTCCCTGGGAGCCGGAGAAGAATGGCGATAAATTCACAACCCCTTTGCAGGGATTACCAAACGTACTGCTCACACCCCATATCGGTGGATCAACAGAAGAGGCGCAACAGAACATCGGTGTAGACGTCAGCCAGAAACTTTTCAGTTACCTGGAAATGGGCATCAGCACAGGATCTCATTCCATACCTGAACTGGCCTTGCCGCCCCAGGAAGGAACCCACAGGATCCTCCATATCCACAAGAATGTGCCCGGGGTTCTGTCGTCTATCAACAACAGTTTATCCAGTAAGAACATCAATATTCTTGCGCAGTATCTTAAAACCAATGAAGACATTGGTTATGTGGTACTCGATGTGGACAAGAAAATATCAGCTAATGCTTTCCAGCTTTTAAAAGGTGTGAAGGAAACGATCAAAGTAAGAATGCTTTATTGATGCCGAATTTCGAGTTTATCCTTCATTCGTTTGGTTTAGATCCTGTTGTATACCGTCCTGAATTGTTCGGCAGCGGGCTGATCCATGCTACTTATAAAGTTAAGAATAATGGCGCACCCGCCTATATCCTGCAGCGGGTGAATCACCATGTGTTTAAGAAGCCGGAAGACATTGCGCACAATATCCGGATCATCGGGAGCTTCCTGAATGCCACCCATCCTGAGTACATCTTTACAAATCCTATCGCTGATAAAGACGGGAATGATTATGTAATGGACGATGGTGAATACTACCGCCTGTTCGGTTTTGTTCCCGGAACGCATACATTGGACACTTGTGAAAAGCCGGACCAGGCCTATGAAGCAGCCAGGCAATTCGGGAAGTTCACAGCAGTTCTGGCAGAATTAAGAACTGATATGCTTCGTTATACCATTCCCGGATTCCACGATCTGGGCTACCGGTACCAACAGTTTGAAAAGGCCTTGCGCGATGGAGATGCTGATAGGATAGGAGCCACAAAAGAGCTGGCAAATTTTCTGCTCGACAGGAATAATATAGTAGAAAGATATAAATACATACAAAGCGATCCTTATTTCAAGAAAAGGGTGACCCATCACGATACCAAGATCAACAACGTGCTTTTTTCAGAAGATAACAAAGGAGTTTGTGTGATCGACCTGGATACCGTGATGCCCGGCTATTTCATCAGCGACCTGGGGGATATGATCAGGACCTATGTTTCGCCTGCAAATGAAGAAGAAAAAGACCTGGACAGTATTTGCATACGCAGGGATTTCTTCAAGGCCATCTTGCAGGGGTATAATGATGAAATGGGCAAGCATTTATCTGAGAAAGAAAGGTCGTCCTTTGTTTATTCCGGCAAATTCATGATCTATATGCAGGCCCTGAGGTTCTATACAGATCATTTGAACCGGGATATCTATTATGGAGCCAGGTACGAGAACCATAATCTGATCCGCGCCAGCAACCAGGTTCGCCTATTAAGTGAGCTCGAGAAAGCTGAGAAAGAATTGGTAAGACTGATTTAAGATAGGGAGTTAGTGAAATAGAAAAATAGAGAGCATATTTATAAGTGGCTTCCTATTTTTCTATCTCTCTATCTCCCTATTTCAACCTGCTTGTATCACCCTCAAGAATCGGCACAATTATCCTTCCCGTCTCTACATGCACACCCGGAAGTTTCGCTTTTAAAGCCACAGCCTTTGATGAGTCAACACTGGTTTCAAATAAATACAGGGACTTTAAATTTTTAAGTGCCGCCAATTGAGCCAGGCCTTCAGTAGTAACACCAGTTCGAGCCAGGTTAAGGAATTCAAGCTCCTGCATATTTCTGATAAATGCCAGCCCACTGTCGTTGATGTTGGCGCCGGAAAGACTTAGCCGCTTCAGATTTTTCAATTCACCGATTGCCGCCATAGCCTTATTATCCACCAGCTTTT
>DATGXN010000329.1:0-8726 GCA_035298945.1 Chitinophagaceae bacterium
TTGATCTGCGGCTGCACTCCCACCACGCCTTCGCCCTCCACTTCCCGATGGCTGGCATTACTATCGAAAATATACCAATGGCGCCTCAATAACTTAACGGGGAAATCATTCTTGTTCTCAATGGTGATCCGGTAAGCGAACATATATTCGCTGTTCACCGGATTGCTGTAATCCGGCTGGTAGAAGCTTTCTACACTCACCTTTACTCCTTCTGTAACCTTTGAAACCATACCGGCGAACTTATACTTAAATTTAAAAAAAATAACGCCAGGTTATAATATTTATACTCAAATTACCAGAATTAAAGCAGGTAACCGAGTATTTTTGCGGCGCTCTTCTATTCAAACAACCAGGTCAATAAAAAGTTTTTTATGAAAATAGCAGTTGCCAAAGGAGACGGAATAGGACCCGAGATCATGGATGCCGTACTTGGGATCTTCAAAGCTGCCAACGTAGGCCTTGAATACGACTTTGTAGATATGGGAAAGTGGGTGTTCGACAAAGGCTATTCCAATGGCATGACCCCTGAAGCCCAGCAAACCATTGAAACCCTGGGTATCCTCTTCAAAGGGCCCATGGAAACCCCCAAAGGCAAAGGCGTGAAAAGCGTCAATGTAACAGCCCGTAAAACCTGGAACACCTATGCCAATAAGCGCGTTTTCCAGACCCTGCATGGCGTTGATACTGTTTTCAGCAAGGCTGGTATCCCCATTGATATAACTGTGGTAAGGGAGAACATAGAAGATACCTACGGAGGTATCGAACACATGCTTACGCACGATGTTGCGCTCAGCAGACGTTTTATCACCCGCCCCGGAAGTATGCAGGTGATCAAATATGCATTCGAAATGGCCCGTAAGAAAAACGCGAGGCGCATCACTTGCGGCCATAAGGCCAATATCATGAAGATCACAGATGGTCTTTTCCTGGAATGTTTTCACGAAGTAGCCAAAGAATACCCCGAGATCAAAGCCGATGATGTAATTGTAGATGACCTTTGTATGAAACTGGTCACCCGCCCCGATCTTTTTGATGTAGTGGTGCTTACCAACTTACAGGGCGATATAGTTTCTGATCTATGTGCAGGTCTGGTGGGAGGACTCGGATTTGCTCCTTCAGCCAATATCGGCGACCATATTTGCATATTTGAAGCCGTACACGGAACAGCGCCGGATATCGCAGGAAAGAATATTGCCAATCCAACTGCTCTTTTACTCAGTGGCCTTACCATGCTTCGCCATCTCGGTTTGATGGAAAGTGCCGCTACCATCGAGAACGCCTTATTGTATACACTTGAGCAGGGCATCAGGACCGGTGACTTCGGTGACAGATCCAAGCCAGCACTGAATACAACTGAGTTTTCAAACGCTATTGTGGCAAATTTTGGTAAACTGCCTGAACAGGGGGCAAAACCAACCTGGCCCAACATGCCCATTACACCTACCACATTCAAGCTGGAAAAAAATCCGCTGATCATGAGTAAGGAGATGGAAGAAGAAACCATTGTAGGCGTGGACATGTTCATCGAAAGTGCAGAACAACCTGGAGAAGTGGCCGAGAAATGTTTAAAGCATACACTTGATCTTTTTAAACTGGTCACCATCAGTAATCGCGGCACGCAAGTGTGGCCCAAAGGCTCCATATTCACCAACCTGGTGAACCAGTATCGTTGCCGGTTTGAAAGTATTGGCGATGCGCCACTCAGCCAGATCGATGTCATTGAATTATACAAACGCCTGGCTCAAGATTTCAAGATCTGTTCTACTGAACTGCTGAATATGTGGGGAGATAAAAAAGCATATTCATTGGCACAAGGACAATGATTAGATCACTGGCCGGTTAGTATGCTTGCCGGTTAATGCATTAGATAAACAAGAAAGAGCCATCACCATCTAAATAACAAAGAGCCGCGATTTTTCGTGGCTCTTTTGATATATCACTATCATACTTATCTAATGCATTAACCGGCTAACACACTAACCGGCCAGCACACTTAAGAAACTCTGTATTTATTTTTAGTAAGATAGTCCCGCACCTTGGTACGCTGGTCGCCTTGTATAATGATCTCACCGTCTTTGACGGAACCACCCGTACCGCAGTATTGCTTGATCTTTTTTCCAAGTTCTTGCATATCATCATCGGTCCCAACAAACCCGGTCACCAGCGTCACCGCCTTGCCGCCGCGATGTTTGGTTTCATAGTGGATCCGCAACTTTTGTTTCTCCGGCGCAAGGGTTTCCTGCGCAGGCCCCTGCTCTTCCTCAAATCTGAACGACGGATCTGTGCTATATACGAAACCCTGTTTATCAGGTTTGTTCTTCTTACTCATAATTCCCGATTTGAACCCAATTTAAGAAAACACTCTTTACCTCTACGCCACTATGCCTCTACGCCTCCTTCTTAGATCGCCTTCAACGAAAGATCCAAACTTCTTGCCTGATGTATCAACGCACCAACACTGACGTAGTCAACCCCGGTTTCGGCATACCCGATCAGGTTATCCAGGTTGATGCCGCCGCTGGCTTCAGTTTCAAACTCCCCGTTAATGATGGGCATCGCTTCATTGATCATGGCCGGCGTAAAATTATCCAGCATGATCCTGAACACTTTTCCTTTCGCCATGGCCACCACTTTTCTTACATCCTCCACCGACCTGGTTTCCACTTCGATCTTCAATTGAGGATTCACCCGTTGAACATACTCATATGCCCTTTCGATCGCTTTCTCAATGCCACCGCAATAATCAATATGATTGTCCTTCAGCATGATCATGTCGAACAACCCGAAACGATGATTGATACCTCCTCCTATCTTTACAGCTTCTTTCTCCAGCAAGCGGAAATTGGGCGTGGTTTTCCTGGTGTCCAGCACACGGGTGTGATACCCTTGAAGTTTCTCGGTATATTTCCTGGTTAATGTAGCGATCCCACTCATACGCTGCATGACATTCAGTACAAGTCGTTCGCCTTTCAATATGGTATGTACATGGGCAGATACGATGAAGGCCAGATCACCGTATTTCATTTGTTCACCGTCTTGTTTGAATATTTCCAGGGAAGATCCTGGTTCGAGTTGATGGAAGATCTTCGAGGCAACGGCTACACCAGCCAGTATGCCATCTTCCTTGATCTTCAGTTGTGCCTTACCGGTAGCATCAGCGGGAATGGTGCTCAGGGTGGAATGATCGCCTGAGCCTACATCTTCAGCAATGGCGTCATTGACCAGTTTTTCAAGTTGCTTGTCGAAATCCAACATAGTGACAAAAGTAATATGGAAAATCTATGTGGCAGATGTTTGAAAAAGAATTCACAACATTCATCACATTTCATTCATCACATTGCCCACATTCATCACATTTTTCACATTATTCAAATCTCAGTTCCTGCACCAACTTCTTATCACCTTTGGTCTTGAACAGAATGGTAGTGCGGTATTCCCCGCTGGTAGTATTGAGCGTGCCCACGCAGTATTCTCCATTGTTACTGTTCACCCTGTGGATGATAGTAAAACTGCGCACGCTGTGGTTGGAAAAAAAATCACGAAGCACCACTTCCGCCTGGTTGCGGCTGTAAGAGTTGCTTCTATCATTGAGGGTGATCTCGACAAGGTTATCAAAATGACGGGAAATCTTCAGGGCATCGCCTTTTTTCATCGCTCCCAGGATCTCGTCCACCGTCACGTCAAAAGAACTCAGTGTGAAGAAAACAGTAAAAACTAATATCAATCGTAAAAATCGGTCCATAACGGATTATTACCCAGTACACTTGCTAAAAATGTGCCAAGTTTTGGCGTAGCTTTACCCTATGAACCCGAAGAAAGTCATCCTGATCATCATGGACGGATGGGGCGAAGGACAGGTTCCTGCCAGTGACGCCATCCAGAATGCAAATGTTCCTTTTGTAAGATCCCTCTACTCAAAATATCCACATACCACGCTCGTAACTTACGGAGAATCAGTGGGTTTGCCCGAAGGACAGATGGGCAACAGTGAAGTAGGCCACCTCAATATCGGGGCCGGACGAGTGGTTTACCAGGAACTGCAACGCATCAACGTGGCCGTAAGGGACGGAGAACTGGCTGCCAGTCCCATCCTGCATCAGGCTCTTGATTACGCTAAAAAAAATGGTAAAGCCTTGCATCTCATGGGATTAGTGAGTGATGGTGGAGTACACTCCCACCTTGAACACGTGAAGGCCCTGGCTACCATATGCAAGAAAAATGGGGTAGAAAATGTGAAGATCCATGCTTTTACTGACGGCCGGGATACCGATCCTAAAAGTGGCTATGGATTCCTGAAAGAGCTCCAGGATCACCTCTCGACCACAACAGGCGAAATCGCGTCTGTGGTGGGCCGCTACTATGCCATGGATCGCGACAAAAGATGGGAAAGGGTAAAACTGGCTTATGATGCCCTGGTCAAAGGAGTGGGTGAACATACGAAGGATGTACTCGCTGCAGTCAAACACTCTTACGATAATAATGTAACAGATGAATTCATCAAACCCATCATCAAAACCAATGACGATGGTTCCCCTTCAGGCCTGATCAAAGACGGCGATGCAGTGATCTGCTTCAACTTCCGTACAGACAGGTGCCGTGAGATCACGATGGCCCTTACACAAACAGATATGCATGAATACGACATGCATGCCCTTGACCTGAATTACACCACGATGACGGAGTATGACAAAACATTCAGGAATGTGAACGTCATATTTGAAACAGATAACCTGGTGAATACCCTGGGTGAGATCCTCGAAAAACAGGGCATACAACAGATACGTATAGCCGAAACTGAAAAATATCCGCACGTTACCTTCTTCTTTAACGGTGGCCGCGAAGTTCCGTTCACTGGTGAGAGCAGGATCCTTTGTCCTTCTCCCAAAGTGGCTACCTACGATCTGAAGCCGGAAATGAGTGCCAACGATCTTACTTCAGCCCTGCTTCCGGAGATCGCCAAACAACAGGCAGGCTTTATCTGCATCAACTTTGCAAATGCAGATATGGTTGGACATACAGGCGTATTCTCCGCTGTTGTGAAAGCTGTGGAAACAGTTGACAGCTGTGTGGAGAAACTCGTCACCGCTTCATTGGACAACGGTTACACCGTGTTCCTTACGGCTGACCATGGCAATGCAGATTACATGATCAATCCAGACGGCACGCCCAATACAGCGCACAGCATGAACCCCGTTCCATTCTTCATCATCGATAAAGACTGGAAAGGCAATATCAAAAAAGGAAAACTGGGCGACCTGGCACCCACCATACTAACGGTAATGGGTATACCTATACCTAAAGAGATGACCGGTGAAGTGCTGATCTGATGAAGGTGAACCATAAACATATTATCCTGGCTTTGATGGTGCTGATCGCTTCAGCACCATTTCTGCTTCCGGGTAGTCTGATGGTTCAGCGGGCAATGGTGATACACGAAATGAACGAAACACTGGAGAGCTCAGTTCTCGAGGTAGTAGAGGCAGAAGCAGCGTCGGTTAAATGGTACAGGCATGGGAAAGAATGCTGGATCGATAACCGGTTGTTTGATGTTAAAGAGATCCGGACCGAAGGTGATAAGATCTATCTCACCGGATTGTTCGATGACAAAGAAAAAGATATCCTGGAAAGCATGGGCTCCGTTTCTGCTCAGTTGCCACAGGAAACAGAAAGAACAAATTTGATATTCCAGATCACTCATCTTGATATTGAAAATACCAGCCTTCCTGAATTCCATGCTGACCGGTTATTGACGGCAGTTTACCCCATTCAGGAAATTCATTTTACTCATTCATTCAACCGATCAGTTTTTCTACCCCCGGAATTGATCTGATCAGAAACCAGTTTTTTTGATCAGTGTGGTGAATCCATGCTTATTTATCATTTAAAGTCAATTCCCTTAATGAGAATTATAATTTTCATTCTATTCATGTTGGTGGGCCTGCAATTAAGTGCCCAGGATACAGACACCACTGACAAATACGTGAACCTTAATGAGGTTGTATTGTCTGCCAATAAATTCACAGAGAAGAAAAAAAATATTGTTCAGAAAATTGACGTGATCACTGCAAGACAGATCGCGAGAACCAATGCCCAGAATACCGGCGATCTTTTGATGAGTTCTGGAAATGTATTTGTTCAAAAAAGCCAGCAGGGTGGCAGCAGTCCCGTGGTACGTGGGTTTGAAGCAAGCCGGGTACTCCTGGTCATAGACGGGATCAGGATGAACAATGCCATTTACCGTTCAGGTCACCTCCAGAATGTGATCACCGTTGACCAGAACATGCTATCGCGTGTTGAAGTGATGCATGGCCCCTCATCAACCATGTATGGCAGCGATGCTTTAGGCGGTACAGTTCATATGGTCACCAAACAACCTTTCACGGGATCGGATAGCGCCATCAATATCAAAGCGAATGCGTTTGCACGCTATAGTACAGTGAACGATGAGAAAACAGGTCATGCCGATTTCAATATCGGTTTTAAGAAACTGGCCTTCCTCACCTCATTCACATACAGCAGTTTTGGGGATATGCGCATGGGAAGCCACGACCCTTCGGACTATGAAGGCTTCGGCAGGAGAAATCAATATCTCATTCCCTACCAAGTGGCAGGCAAGGACACGATTGTGAATAATACGGATAACCGGATACAACGTTACTCCGGTTATAACCAGTGGGACATCATGCAAAAACTGCTGTACAGGCAGTCATCCAAAATCACCCATCTGCTGAACCTCCAGCTATCCAATACCAACAATGTACCCCGCTACGACAGGCTTACCGATGTTCGAAACGGTGCCCTGAGATATGCAGAATGGTATTATGGCCCGCAGGAAAGAAACCTTGCAGCATATAGTTTTAACGCGAACGGGCTGACAGGATTCTTCAATGAAATACGGGCTACACTCAGCTACCAGGATATCAAAGAAAGTCGCCAAACAAGGGATTACAAACGTTACGACAGGTTCGACAGCAGGAGAGAAAACATCAAGGTCTGGGGTGCCATATTTGATCTCAGGAAAAGTATAGGGGCCAATGAATTAAGCGTTGGTGTTGACGGTCAGTGGAATGATCTTACATCCGTTGCAGACAGAACAAACCTGCTCACCGGCCAGAAATCCAAACTGGATACAAGGTATCCTGACGGAAAGAATGCCATGAACAACTATGGTATCTACGCCCAGCATATTTACAAATTCGGTAATGACAAATGGGTACTGAACGACGGACTCAGGTTTCAGTACGTGCATCTGTCTTCAAACATCGTTGACAATAGTTTCTTCAACCTCCCGGTCACCAATGTGAACCAGGATAATATTGCTGTAACGGGAAACCTGGGTCTCGTGTACAATCCTGATGCAAGTTCCCGATTCTCATTCGGGATCTCTTCGGGATTTCGTGCTCCCAATATAGACGACCTGAGTAAGGTATTTGAATCCAGCACTTCTGCTAAACAGGTAGTGGTGCCAAACGCCGATATCAAGCCAGAATACACGTATAATATGGACCTCTCCTACCGTAAAACGGTAAATGATCTGTTGCGTTTCGAACTAACGGGATTCTATACCCTATTCCGGAACGCGATTGTAAAAGCCCCATATCAACTGAACGGTCAGGACTCCATTATCTATAACGGGGTAATGAGCCAGGTACTGGCCAATCAGAATGCCAACAAGGCTTATCTGTATGGTGGTAATGTCAGCATCAGTGCTGACCTGACTGAGCATTTCTCTTTTTCAACCACGCTCAGTTATACCTATGGCCGGTTCAAAGTGGACGAAATCAAAACCACTTCGATTTACCAGGAACAGCCGGATGGGAGCTATAAGCTGGTACAGGCCAACGTAAAAGAGAAACCCCTGGATCATATTCCTCCTGTTTTCGGAAAAACCTCTATACAATACCGTTATAAAGGATGGTATACCGAATTTTTTGCGCTCTACAACGGTAAAAAGAAACTGGATCAGTATAATCCCGATGGTGAAGACAATGCCCAGTATGCCACCCCTACAGGTATGCCTGGCTGGTATACATTGAATTTGCGGGCTGGTTGGCAGGTGACCAGGCTCTTGCAACTGCAGGGTGCATTGGAAAATATCCTGGACCGCAATTACCGAAATTTCGCGTCCGGATTTTCATCTCCCGGCAGAAACATTATGCTAAGCCTGCGCCTGGCCATGTGAAAAACCCGCCGAAATGCGATGAATGGAAAAATAGACCTAACAAGTTAGAAATATCTGTAATGTATTAGGTTTTAGGCTGTTAAGCATATTCCATTCATTGCATTTCCCAGGTTCAACACATTAATTATATTTAAAAAAACTGTCGTCGGGCAGCACTTTATTCCTATTATTTGTCATAAATTAGGTGAAATCAACTGGATTTCATGACTGAGGAGGTAATGATTCAAGGGTGTTTACGTAACGAGGCAATAGCTCAACAGGAACTGTATTACAGGTACAGTCCTAAGATGTTGTCAGTTTGTTACAGGTATGCCAAAAGTCGTGAAGATGCAGAGGATATGTTACAGGAGGGGTTTATTAAGGTCTTTACCCAGATCCACCAGTTTCAGCATCGCGGGGCTTTGGAGGGATGGATCAGAAGGATCATTGTCCACACCTGCATCAACAACCTTAAGAAGAACAAGAAGTTTTCAGAAAGTGTGGATATCATACATGCGGCCAGTGTTCCAGTGAGGGAAGAAAATATACCATCCATCCTGCAGGC
>DATGXN010000330.1:0-15190 GCA_035298945.1 Chitinophagaceae bacterium
AAAAGAAATCCGTGGATGCTTCCTGCTATTCTCACAGCCTGGGGCATATTGCCGATATATTTAAGAGGCATGGCGATCCCCAGCAGTGCGAGATATGATATGCCTTCGATATTTCCAATATTACGCAGGTTCCTGATCGGATTCATTCAGATTATTTTGCTGCAAATTTAATTTTTGAAACGTGTTTTCCAGAATTATCATCTGCATATGTAATAATTTACATGACCATTCAAAAATCTAGTCACAATTTAAATTGAATTATATGTCGGAAAGCACTGTAAACGATAGCCTTAATAACGCAGCAAATGAGATAAAGGCCGGAGCTGAAAAAGCCGGTGAAGTTGCGGGAAAGACCTGGGAGGAGACCAAAGATAAAATAGAAGAAGTTGTTGATAAGCTGGGTGATAATGCTGAGAAGGTGTGGGACAAAGTGGAAGATAAGGCAGAGGCGCTTTGGGATAAGGCTCAATCGGGAGAACTGACAGAAGAGGCCAAAGCCAAACTCGGCGACCTGGCTGAAGGTGCCAAGGGGCTTTGGAATAAACTGGTAGACAAAATTGACGGTGATGATGCACCAGCGGCAACTGATCCCGGAAAGCAAGCATAGTTTTTTAAAGCAGTGAGCGGTAAGCAGAGGAGCAGTAAGCAGGTTTTTCCACCTGCTCACGGCTTTCTGCTCACCGCTCACTGCTTTTTATGCTGTTTTTCAGTGATTTACATAATATTGCACCCTACTGGCACGTTTTTAGGTGATGTTAAATGTTCCTATGGATAACAAAATTAAATCTCTCCGTTCCTTTGGCCTTCTGATACTTTCCGGGTCGCTGTTTCTATTTCAAGCTTGCGGACCTGCACATTCTGAAAATACTGTTGATGCAAAGGCATTGGTGCCTGTGGATACGGTAAAAAAAGAGGCTGCAGTTCCAGAACCATCCAAGGCTGTGTTGTTTGATACCAACAAGTACAAGGAGAAGATAGCTTATATGTTGAATGGCGATTCTTCGGGCAAATGGCCTGCAGACCAGGTGGTACCCCGGGAAGGTGCCATTCTTCCATTTAAAAGAGTGATCGCCTACTATGGTAACCTTTATTCCACCCGAATGGGTATTCTTGGTGAGCTGCCTAAACCCCAGATGTTTGCCAAGCTTAAGCAGGAAGTGGCCAAATGGGAAGCGGCTGATCCCAATACGCCAGTTCAGCCAGCATTACATTATATCGCGGTGACAGCCCAGGGAAGTCCTGGCGCTGGCGGAACATACAGGCTCCGGATGCCGTTCAAGCAGATAGATACGGTATTGAAATGGGCCAGCGAGATCAATGCCATAGTGTTTCTGGACATCCAGGTGGGTTTAAGTACTATTCAGAAGGAGCTGCCGGAATTTGAGAAGTATATCAAGATGCCGAATGTGCATATTGGCATGGATCCTGAGTTCAGCATGAAAGGCGGGCAGGCTCCGGGCAAAGCCATAGGCAGTTATGATGCAGCTGATATCAACTATGTGATCGATTACATGGCCAGGATCGTCAAGGAAAATAACCTTCCTCCCAAAATACTGGTGGTCCACCGTTTTACAGGACCGATGGTCACCAACTACAAGGAGATCAGGAAAACCCCCGAGGTTCAGGTTGTGATGCATATGGATGGTTGGGGAGAACCAGCTAAAAAGATCAATACCTATAAGAGCTTCATCTACAGCCAGCCGGTCCAATTCACCGGGTTCAAATTATTCTACAAGAACGACCTGAAAAGGCCTCCGAATGTGATGATGACTCCGGAGCAATTGATGAAACTGAAGCCGATGCCCGTGTATATTCAATACCAGTAAGCAGTAAGCAGTGAGCAGTGAGCAGAGACTTTCTTCTGCTCACTGCTCACCGCTTACTGGTATCATGTCTGCATCATTTTATAAATCACGAACCCTACAACTACCAGCAACAGGATAGTGACCAAAGAAGCAATGGTCAGGGTCTGCTGATCGGGGATAAGCAGGTTGTATTTTTTTCTCTTTTTTGCAGTTTTGCTGTGGAGCTGACTGTTCAGTTCGTGCAGGATGGTAGCGATCTTCTGTTTGTCTTTCATGCCAGACAGGCCATCCACGGCGTCGTCAATAAAGCCGGATTCGGCCATCATCAGTTCCACGCGATGTTTTTCGTCCGGAGACAGTTTTCCCTCGAGATAGTCCATCAACATCTGTTCATCGATGTGATCAGAAGGATCGTTGATGATATCATTCCATTTATCGTTCATGTTCAGGCCTCTTTTGCAATGTAATCTTTAAATTTCTTTTGCCATTCTGGATATAGCTTTTTACCTGTAACATACTATACCCTGTCCGGTCCACGATCTCCTGGTAACTCAGTTTCTGCAGGTAGAACATGGTTATACAGGTCCTCTGTTCTTCGTTCAGTTCATTTACTGCATCGTCCATCTTTTGAAGAAGAATTTCCCTTTCTTCCAGTGCTGTTTTCTCCGGGATCTCATCTTTCAAATGATGGTGGTGTTCTTCCAGTGATTTCACCGTACCCTTATTCCTCAGCAGCATCAGGCAATGGTTCCGGGCGATCATATAGATCCAGCTTTTGAACCAGGTCACCTTGTATTTGGGGATCTCTGTCAGGGCTTTCAGGAATACGTACTGTACGGCATCTTTGGCTTCTTCCTCATTCTTAAGATATTTCATTGACACACCGAATAACAGCAGGGTGTACCTGCTTAAAAGTAATCCCAGCCATCTTGTATTGCCGTCAGTGTAGTAATGGTCCAGCAGTTCCTGGTCGGTCATATGGGAGTGGGACAACATCAATGCGAAGCTCCGACTTTATTTATTAAAGGATGCTTAAAGTCAGCTATTTCCATAATCAGGACCTATGTTTAACAAAACAGTTTTGGCATACATTCGCTTATGCCTGTATCGTATTGCATAGTTCCGGTTTCGCCTCTGAGGGCCAGGCCTGCCCATGATTCAGAAATGGTCAGCCAACTGGTTTTCGGGGAGGCTTGCGTAGTTGATGAAACTGCTGAAAGTGGATTTGTAAAAGTTACGTGTATCCATGATGGTTACCAGGGTTTCTGCACGGAAAACCAGTTGCTGGCTACCAGGGACGAACCCGGGCATGAATCCATTCATGCTGTAGCTGCTGAGTGGAGCAATACAGTTTTCACTGCCGCAGGGTTGCCTATGCAGGTGCCCATGGGCGCTTTGTTTCCCAGTGCTTTTAAAGAACATTTTTACGCAGAGGATGATTTCCTGCATCCTTTTTATGAATGGAAGGAAGAAAATATTAAAATGATCTCCGGAATGTACCTGAATACGCCCTATCTCTGGGGAGGAAGAACGGTTTTTGGTGCCGATTGTTCGGGCTTCGTGCAGATGGTGATGCGCTTTTTCAATAAAGAATTACCCAGGGATGCATCCCTCCAGGAAAAGGTAGGAAATGAGATCGGTATGGAAGATGTTCAGTGCGGAGACCTGGCATTTTTTGTGTTGGCCGGTAAGGTGGTACATGTGGGCCTTTTATAT
This sequence comes from Chitinophagaceae bacterium, assembly GCA_035298945.1. Classification (GTDB taxonomy): domain Bacteria; phylum Bacteroidota; class Bacteroidia; order Chitinophagales; family Chitinophagaceae; genus Pollutibacter. The sequence goes on from DATGXN010000330.1 coordinate 3,522, forward strand.
GATCGTGATACGATCATACATGCTTACGGAAAGGTAAGGATAGACAAGTTTGATGAAGATGGGATCATGAACAGTGAAACGGGCCTGAAGACACATAGCCTGCACAGCATAAGGAGAATTTTCACTTCTTATCTATGAACAACATCTTAATCGCCAGCACCAGGAGAAATCCGGCGAATATTTTTTTCAATGTAGACTGGGGCAATGTTAATGCCCATTTACTTCCCAGGTAACTTCCCACTACAAAGCCGATGGAAAGCAATCCAACCACCTTCAGGTCAACATACCCTTTTTTGTAATAGTTGATCACACCCAGGATGCCAACGGGGAGCAGCAGCAATCCCAGCGATGTACCCTGTGCTTCTTTCTGTGAGTAAGCCATGAAATAAATCAGGGCCGGCACGATCACAAGTCCGCCCCCAATACCGATCATTCCTCCTAAAATACCGGCAGCGAGACCAATAATTATGATTATGGTCAATGTCTCCAGAGTCATTGGCTTTTTATTTAGCTGGTTCATATTACAACTTATCGTGGAAGGTCTCCTTATAGAGATCCAAAGCTGTTTCAATGATCTTAAGTGCTGATGCTTTATCCTGGAACTCTTCCACTTTCACTACTTTATTTTCCAGTTTCTTGTATTCTTCAAAGAAGTTCCTGAGCTCGTTGAAAAAATGCTGGGGCAGTTCTTCAATATTGTTCATGTAATTGACGGAAGGATCGTTGGTGGCAACCGCAATGATCTTATCATCGGCATCACCGTGATCCACCATCTGCATTACTCCCAGTACACGGGCTTCCATCAGGCAGAGAGGCTGCACCGATATGCTGGAGAGTACGAGAATGTCCAGGGGATCCTTATCTTCTCCATAGGTCTGGGGAATAAATCCGTAATTGATCGGATACATGAAGGATGAATAGATGACCCGGTCCAGTTTCAGCAGCCCACTGGGTTTATCGATCTCGTATTTGGCCCTTGACCCTTTCGGAATTTCGATTACGGCGTTCACGATACGGGGGGCGGATTCACCTGGAGTTACACCATGCCATGGATGAAGAACAGTCAACATGTTTTTCAATTTTTACAAACATAGTTAATTGGCCCAATAATCTATTACAAGTACTTTATCCAGCACGGGTTTAAGTACTTCCACGAAAGCCAGGTGGGCAGGGTGGGGAAGATAAATGGCCCTGTCACTGTCTGATTTAAAACTGACAAAGAAACAATGGGTGAATCCCTGGTTCAGGTTTTCAGGACTGTTATTGGTTCCCCATTCATAGGCGGAGATCTCTTTGATCTGGGAAGGCAACTTTCCAAATGCATCTTCAACTTTCTTTATATCAGTTGCCGATGTTCCATCTTTAAACTTGAACAGTACAACATGTCGTAGCATCCTGGTATCAGTTTTTTTCTGGGCCTGCAAGGTGGTGAAAGATGCCATGGCGAACAGAACAATGAAAGCTATCTTCATATAATCGGTTTTTATTTTCCAACAACATAACCTGCAAATACAGCCAGCAATCCAAGAATAAGGCTGCTTGCTATATAAACTCCTGCCATAATATAATTCCCGTTCTTCAACAACAACAGGTTCTCGTAACTGAAAGCCGAGAAGGTAGTAAACCCACCGCAAACTCCGGTAGCCATGAACAGCAATGCTGCAGGAGTAAGGTTGCCAGATTTGCCGAACAGGGCATATAGCAGTCCAATCACAAAACTGCCGGTGATATTCACTAAAAATGTTCCGAGCGGGAAAGGGTATTGGAAGAATTGCATGATGCCCTTGCCAACCAGAAGCCTGAGTATACCTCCAATTGCACTTCCTGCTCCAACCAGTAAGATGTCTTTGATCATTCGGTGATAGGTAGATTTCCGGAGAATGTATAGCTGAAATCAACCCACCATTCACCGTCTTTCTTTACCACCTTTATATCCATGGGTCTTTTTGTATAGGAGTTTGAGTAATTGATGATCTGCAGGGTATCGCTCAATTCTTCCACTTTATTAATGATGATACTGGATTGCTTAAGCTCGATCAGTTCGGTGCCGGGTCTTTTCCGCATGTATTCCGTATATCTTTTATAAAGCCTGAGATCTTCTTCTTCAGGGATAACATAAAGTTCTCCTTTTTTATAGTCGCCATCCAGCACGGCACGAATGAATTCTCTGCCGGCGTCCAGCCCATCTTCGGGCTTTTTAAAACCTACAGGGTTGCTACAGGAAAAAGCAACCAGGGCCAGTAGTGCAATTATGGAACGTTTCATCTGGGTCTAAGTTAGGCTAAAAACAAAAAAGCGAAGCAAAGCTTCGCTTTAATTTCATAGTTCGTGGATCAGAGGTTAAATCAGAATTTATCAAATCTGTTTTCTCTCGTATCGTTTTGTTCACGCTCCCTGTCGTAGGCCTTGATAATGGCCTTCACGAGGCGGTGGCGCACTACGTCTTCTTCATCCAGTTCGATATGCCCGATCCCGTCAATGTTCTTAAGGATCCTGATCGCCTTATCCAATCCGCTGCGCTGATTTTTGGGTAGGTCAACCTGGGTCAGGTCACCCGTAATGATCGCTTTTGCATTTGAACCGATACGGGTAAGGAACATTTTGATCTGTAGATCGGTGGCATTCTGAGCCTCATCCAGGATGATATAGGCATGATCAAGCGTTCGGCCACGCATATAAGCCAGCGGAGCGATCTCGATCACACGCGTTTGCATATAATAACCAAGCTTATCAGCTGGTATCATATTATCCAGCGCATCGTATAACGGACGCAGATAAGGATCGATCTTTTCCTTAAGGTCCCCGGGAAGGAAACCAAGGCTTTCGCCGGCTTCCACTGCGGGCCTGGTAAGGATGATCTTTTTGACCATCTTGTTCTTTAATGCGCGCACAGCCAGTGCAACTGCGGTATAGGTTTTACCTGTACCTGCCGGGCCGATCGCGAATATGATATCGTTCTTGTCAGAGGCAGTAACCATCCGTTTCTGATTGGCCGTGCGAGCCCTTACGGATTTTCCATTGGGGCCGAATACCAGCACCTCATTGGGGTTACGTTCAATAAAGTTGTCCACTGTTTCAGCATCGTCTCCACCGAGGATCTGCTCAAAATAATTTTCACTCACATGGCCGTTCCTTTCCAGGTACTGCACAAGGAGTTCAATTTTTTCTTTCGCATTCTCGATCTGTTCGGGAGCGCCGCTGAGTTTGATCTGTGTGCCGCGGCTCAGGATCTTCAACAGGGGGAACTTTTTCTTTAAGAGATCCAACTTTCCATTGTTAACGCCAAAAAATTCAATAGGGTTAACGGTTTCCAGGTTAATAATCGTCTCTGTCAATGCTTTCCAGGTTTAATGTTCGATAATCTTGTACCAAACCAACTTACTGCCATCCGTTATCAATAATAAAAAGACATGCCCAACAAACCTACATTTACTTATTAACAGACTGTTAGTAAATCAATTGGCTAATTAACTAATTGGGTGATTGGCTAATTCATTTAATAGACAGTTCAATGGCATTAAAAGTTGTTTGACTATTGTTAATACAATCAACAAATAATCTAAAATCGTACCAGCAATTTAAGATTGACTAACCTCGGCGTGAGCCTGTTGGGGAGCGCAAAAACATTATTGGAAAAGTCCTTGATCAACATGTAAGAGATGGTATTCCTCCTGTCTAACATATTGAATACTTCCAGGCTGAGCCATATATTGTCAAGGCCTTTGAATGGACTATGGCTGCGCCTGTTTGATTTCTCGCTGTCAAGCAGCAAAACACTGAAACCAATGTCGGCCCTGATGTAAGGTTCTATGATCAGTGCATTTCTGTACTTCGCAGAATTGGGAATATTATAGGGCATATTTGAACCGAACAGCAGGTTCAGATGCACTTTGAAATTTTTATTGGTGCTGAGATAGTCCTGGAAGAACATACCAAAAGTGACCAGCCTGTCAGTAGGTCTCCTGACCCAGCCCACTTCCTGTTTCACGCTATCCGCCACTACCTGGTCTTCCGTATCCCCGGTGATCAGTTCACCATCTTTGTTGTAGTAATTAAAATAAAAATCGCCGTCAATGTTTTCCCTGGTTTGCATGATACCTAAGCTGATCCAGCTTTCTGCATCCTTCACCCATTCGCCCATCAGCCTCATCTCAACCCCGGTTGCATATGCCTTTGCATTGTTCTCTCCATAATACCTGATACGCACATTGTCGATATCATAGGGCACCACATCACTCATGGATTTATAATAGGCTTCAGCGCTGAAACGGAAGGGGCGGTTCCAGGCAAGGAACTGGTAATCCAGGCCTGTTACGATCTGCCAGCTTTTTTGCGCAAGCAGGCCTTCATTAATGGTTCCATCGTATCTTCTTAATTCTCGGTAGAAAGGTGGTTGATTGTAGATGCCTGCAGATGCTTTCAGGATCAGGTCACGATTCCATTTCGGGTTCCATGCCAGCTGGGCCCTGGGCGATAAAAGAAATTCTTTATTAAGGGAATTATAATTGAAGCGAAGTCCTGCGGAAAGTGTCACATTTCCGGAATCAGAGAAGATGAAATTGTCCTGTATATATCCGGAGAGCTTGTTCACCTCCAGGTCAGCTTTTGATTTGGTCACTTTGGATAACAGCAGAACATCCGGATTATAAGGAAGGGTGTAACCGGCAGAATCATTTCTTTCCCATTCGTTCAGATTATCGTTGATCAATGTTTTATCAGCCTGCAATCCCCAAAGCAATGAATGTTTCCCACGGGTCCAGTAACCTTTATGGGATGCATTCCAGTTCTCTATATTCAACGTGTTTCTTGCAAACTGATGGTATACACCGGCACCCAATGGATTGACGATGGATCCGAAAGTAGGTTTGGACCTGTCGAAATCCCTTTCGCCAAACAGGTATGCTCCTATGATGTCGTAACGTTCTGTTTCGTCGTTCTCGAACCTGCTTACCATCCATTTCAACTTCAGGTTCCTGCTTACCTGCTGGTTGGCTGCAAAGCCCACCATATTGGTTGAATACCGGTCTTCTTCACGGCCTTCAAAATAAATATCCACTCCCAGGTTAGCGCTGAATGCGGGAGAAAAAACTGACGAAGTAAGTTGCGAAAATTCAGGTATGAAACTGAACCGGGTGGAAGAAAGGTTCACCATGCTTTCCAGCTGCCATTTTCGGTTAATGGTATACGTTAAAAACGACTGGATATCGGTTGAGCGGGGAATATATGAACCTTTGGTTTCCTGCGAGCTTAACAGGCTCCTGTTAGAGCGGTTACGTGCACCAATTACATAGGTGAATTTTTCTTTCCGGTCCGATCCCTCTACATGAAAGCCCTGTTCCAGCAGGCTGAGATAGGCCGAGCCACCGAATTGCTTTGGTTTCTTGTACTGGATATCCAGTACGCTGGACATTTTATCACCGTATTTGGACTGGAAACCCCCGGTGTAAAAACTTACCCGGCCGGTCATCTCGGCATTGATAAAACTCAATCCTTCCTGCTGGCCTGATCTGGTGAGGTAGGGGCGGAATACTTCAAAATCGTTTACATAGATCAGGTTCTCATCGTAGTTGCCACCGCGAACTGAATATTGGGAAGTGAGTTCGTTATTACTGCCCACAAAGATCTTGATCAGGCTTTCCACACCGCCGATCGTAGAGGGGATGATCAGGGCGTTTTTTGGATTGATCCGTATCAGGCCGGCTTCCTTCCTTTCTGCCGGGGCACTGACAACCACTTCTTCCAGTGTTTGGGTTCCTTTTTCCAGTTTGATGATGACGGTTTCCTGTTCATCTTCATTCAGGAAAAAATTACGCTGCTCGGTTTTATAACCCTGGAAGGAAAACACCAGGGCCAAAGCCTTGCCAGAAGATACCTTGATGCTGAATTTGCCGGAGTCCGAAGTGAGCGTCCCGGTTTGTCGGCCTAAAACCACAACCGAAACTTTTGCCAGGGGATTCTCATTTTCATCAACTACCCGGCCTGAAATGGTTGCTGACTTTTTCTGTGCATTGGAAGAGACGGAAAAAAGAACCAGTAAAAGGGTCAGGATGGCGAAGAATGGCTGACGTGGTTTCAGGATCATACGCATTAGCTGACTAAAAATAAGCAGAAATATGGTAACTTTTGAGTTATGAACTTTACATACGGACTGATAAGTAAGAATTTAGAATTAAAAATTAAAAAGCCTCTTTTTTTACTTTCTACTTTATACTTTTTAATTGGATGCGCAAACCAGCCCGACAGAACAGCGAAATCAGCTACCATGGATAATAAATATGAGACTACGGGTAAAGTGGAGATCCTGGACAATTCGTTATTATCCATACTCGATTCTAATGCCACCATTGAGATCCTGGCCAAGGGTTTCAAATGGAGCGAGGGTCCTCTTTGGGTCTTCGATGGCAACTACCTGTTGTTCTCCGATATTCCTCCTAACAAGATCATGAAATGGAGTGAAGAAAAGGGACTGGAAGAATATCTGCATCCGGCAGGTTATACCGGGAAAGAACCCAGGGAAGGAGAACCGGGAGCGAACGGGCTATTGCTGGATTCTGCCAGAAGGCTTGTCATGTGCCAGCATGGCGACAGGAGAATGGCCAGAATGAATGCACCGCTGGCTTCTCCGAAGGCAGAGTTCATCACACTGGCCGACAAATTCGATGGTAAGAAATTTAACTCGCCCAATGATGCGGTATATCATAGCAGTGGTGAATTGTATTTTACTGATCCGCCATATGGGTTGGTAGGAAATGTCGATGACCCGAAAAAGGAACTTCCCTACCAGGGTGTTTTCCGATTAAAGAGAGACGGATCTGTAGAACTATTGTATAAGGAACTGAGCCGTCCTAACGGGATAGCATTTTCCAGGGATGAGAAGAAGTTATACGTAGCAAATTCAGACGTCAATAAAATATGGATGGTGTTTGACGTCAGGCCCGATGGTGGGGTGGAAAATGGAAAACTATTTTTTGATGCGAGCACCTATAAAGAACCAGGAGCGCCCGATGGGATGAAAGTGCATTCGACGGGTTTTATTTTTGCCACAGGTCCTGGCGGCATCATGATATTTTCGCCGGATGCAAAATTATTAGGACGGATAAGTACAGGGGATCTTTGTTCCAACCTGGCATTTGATGCAGATGAGAAATATTTATACGTGACCTCCAATCATAATCTTGTCAGGGTTCATCTTAAGTAAATGAACTTCTTTAATTATGACGGATATTTTTTAATTCTGCAATAGTGGCTTTTGGATCTTTAGAACCAAAAACTGTATTGCCGGCAACAAGTACATCTGCTCCGGCCGCAATGATGGCGGGCGCATTTTCAAGGGTTACTCCTCCATCGATCTCAATTAAGGCAGATCCATCTGCTTCATTGATCATGGAACGTAAGGTCCTGATCTTATCTATGGTGTGCGGAATGAATTTTTGACCTCCAAAACCGGGGTTCACACTCATCATACATACCAGGTCGATATCGGCAATAATATCTTTCAAAAGTTCAACTGGCGTATGCGGGTTGATCGCAACGCCGGCTTTCATACCCAATGCCTTGATCTGTTGAATATTCCTGTGCAGGTGCGGGCATGCTTCTATGTGGACACTTAAAATATCAGCTCCTGCTTTTTTAAAATCTTCTGCATATTTTCCGGGCTCCTCGATCATCAGGTGAACATCGCAGATTTTAGTGGTAGCTTTTCTGATGGCAGCGATCACCGGCAAACCAAAGCTGATATTAGGAACAAATCGCCCGTCCATTACATCCAGGTGGAACCAGTCCGCCTGGGATTCGTTAAGCATTTTACAATCTTCTTCCAGGCGGAGGAAGTTAGCAGAAAGCAGAGAAGGTGCGATTAAAGTAGGCATGGGGCAAAGATAGGTTTGGAATGTGATGAATGTGATGAATGTAGGGATGTGAGGAATGAATGTGAATAATGACTCTTAACGAAGTGCCTCATATTTTTTCTTCCAGTCTTCGGCTTCTGCTTTGTTTCCGAGGCCTTCATGGCATTTACTGATCCAGAAGTAGATCTCGGCGGTACTGGAACTCACTTTCAGGGCCTGCTGGAATGTTTTCAGGGCCTCGGCGTATTGTTTTTTATCATGCTGGATGATACCTTTTTCTATATATGCATCCAGATAAGTATAGTTGGTTGTAATAATGCTGTCAAATACTGCCACGGCTTTATCATCCTGCCCGATGTTGGAATAATACACGCCACTGATGTAGGCGGCACGGGTACTGATCTCGGGGTCTTTGACCAGTTTCAGACTGTCGGTCACCACCAGGGCCCGCTTGTCTTTTCTATCGGCCAGGAGCCAGGCCAGTTCCAGCCACCCATTGCCATCCTGGGGGTTTAGCAGGGTATAATTCTGCAACGAAACCACGGCTCCGGAGGTATCGCCTTTATCCAGTTGTAATTGATAGATCCCTTTCCATAGATCCGGATCAGTGCTGTCTGTTTTGACCCGCTCCAGGAGGATGGCGAGTGAATCTGTTACTGGGGGTTTGGGAAGCTCCGCTTTTTTATCGCTTTTACAGGCCATCATGGTCATAGCGAAAACAGAGGCGAGGAATAATAAAAATCTCATCCGGTAAAAGTACTAAATGTTTAATGTGACAATTCTGTGACAGCCTGCTGTAGGGGCATCCTGCGTAAAAAAAGCTAATTTGCGACCCAATTCGCTTTCAATATGAAATTTCACGTTCTGTTCATTTCTATTATTCTGGGTCTGATTTTTTCTGTCAAACCAGGGGTTAAGGGGGTCAATACGGTAACAAGTCAACTGGATACCCTGGCTTATCCCGAGGAGACTCACCTTAAAAATATCCAGCAATTGACTTTTGGTGGCGACAATGCTGAGGCTTATTTCAGCTTCGATGGTAAGTACCTCATCTTCCAAAAAACCAATCCCAAAGAGGGTTTAATGTGCGATCAGATCTATATTGGAAAGGTGCCTGAGAAACCGGGTGAGCCATTTCAGCCCAGGCTGGTAAGCACCGGGAAAGGACGAACCACCTGCGGTTATTTCATGAAAGACGGCAAGCACATTGTATATGGGTCCACCCACCTTGGAGGTGCAGATTGTCCACCCGTGCCGGACCGCAGCAAATACGGCAACCGTTATATTTGGCCGCTCTACAAAACGATGGATATTTTCATGGCTGATACCAGTGGCAAGATCGTAAAGCAGATGACGAACTCACCGGGCTATGATGCCGAGGCAACCATATCGCCGGATGGTAAGAAAATGGTGTTCACCAGTGTGCGGGACGGAGACCTGGAACTATATATCATGGATCTGAAATCAGGCAAGGTGAAAAGGGTCACCAATATGGTAGGATACGATGGTGGTGCATGGTTCAGCCCTGACGGCAAACGTTTGATCTGGCGGGCCTCAAGGCCTGAGACCGAAGCAGAGATCAAAGAATACAAGGAGCTCCTGGCTGAAGGGCTGGTTGCCCCAACTAAAATGGAAGTATATACTTCAGACCTGAATGGAAAGAACATAAAGAAAGAAACCGATCTGGGCCAGGCCAACTGGGCGCCTAATTTTATGCCGGACAGTAAGCGCATCATATTTGCCTCCAACCATGAATACAAAAGGGGCTTTCCTTTCAATATGTATATCCTGAATACCGATGGAAAGTTGGAGAAGATCAGTCGTGATAAAGGCTTCGATGCATTTCCGATGTTCTCTCCAAATGGCAGGAAGATCGTGTTCTGTTCCAACAGGAATAATGGCGGAACCCGGGATACCAATATTTTCATCGCAGACTGGCAGGATTAGTTTTTGACTTATTTTCACCGCCTTAAATCCCTCAAAAAAAATATATATGCAAACAGGACTTGTACATCTTCATAGCATTCTGCGTTGGGTCATCCTGATCCTCCTGGTCATTTCGGTTATTAAAAGTTATACCGGCTGGAAAGGCGGTAAGGCTTTCAGTAATGGCGACCGCAAAACATGGTTGTTCACTATGATAGCGGCTCACCTGACCCTTGTACTTGGCCTTTACCAATGGTTGTTGGGAAGGATCGGTATCATCAGCACTGAGCTTCCTGAAGGAACAACGATGATGAAAGACAAGTCGTACAGGTTCTTCTGGCTGGAGCATCCTTTGATGATGCTGATCGCGATTGCCCTGATCACCCTTGGTTATGGAATGGCTAAAAAGCCGGTAGCGGATAATGTGAAATATGCCAAAGCTTTCCGGTATTTCCTGGTGGCGTTGGTGATCATTATTTTGATGACTCCCTGGCCTTTCAGGGAAATGATAGGCAGGCCGTTGTTTCCGGGAATGTAGTTTGGAGCAGTGAGCAGTGAGCGGTAAGCAGTGAGCAGAAAAAATTGAGGTTGTCCAAATGGGCAACCTTTTATTTTGCAAAAAGTTTTCTGCTCACTGCTTACCGCTTACCGCTCACTGCTTACCGCTTACCGCTCACTGCTTACCGCTTACTGCTCACTGCTCACTGCTACGCTTTGATCTTCATCTGCATCACCGTAGCAATACTGGTGGCGCGCTGTTTGGCCAATTCAGCTTTTTCACCTTCAAAGTTTTCATTTACCGTAGCATGAAAAAGTTGCAGCCAGCGCTTAAAATGGTCTGGCGTTAAGCTGACAACATTATTCAGCTGGCGGTGGATGATCATGGGATTGCCAGTATAATTAGCTGTATAAAAAAGTACACTTTCCCAGAAATCGTACATCACCGGAAGATGTTTGTCCCAGTTGACTTTGAAGATATCTTCAAATATGTATCCGATGGTATCATCAGCTTTCACTTTCTCGTAGAACCTGTTGACCAGGATGATCACCTCATCCCTCGACCTGATATCTGTCTTTTTCACATCAAAGGTTTTTGGTTTTGAATTTCTTTACCGAAAGGGAGATGGGGACTATCACCCAAAGCAACATGACTGATACAGATAAGATCATTCCCCAGCTCTTACCAAAGAATGACTTGAACACTGCCGAAGTGACACCCATCAATGCGGAAATATCCAGCTTAAGCAGGATCATGATCCTGGAGAGGTCCACCGGGTTGAGCATGCTTACTGCCACCAGGCCTTTTTCAACCGGGTAATCCATGAACTGGAAGAGCAGGAACATCACCAGGCCATCATACAGCAATGTGAAGAACAGCCATAACAGGATGGATACGCCTATGCCTTTGGCTTTATCCCTGGTATACACGGTAGCCAGGGCGGCGATAGCCACAAATATGATGGTAAGGATAATACCCATGGATGCGATCATGATACCTGTCCCATTTCCATTATAGATCAGAATGGGCAATACGCATCCCACGATAAAAGCGAGACTCAGTGACAGCCCCAGGCCTGTCACCAGGCTGAGCCAGATGTTCATCCTTTTGAGCGGCTGGGATACCAGCAATTCAATGAATTCGGAAGCATTATAGATATAAATAGTGGAGAAGATAATACTCACCAGCGGCACAATGATCAGGATTACATTCAGCAGGCTGAGGAGCCCCTTGGAAGTATCTGTTTCCATGTTGAATACGCTGAGAGACATACATAGTAACAGTAATGCATAACCGATAACAATCCTGTTCTTCAGGATGTCCAGGATAACGTATTTAATGATCTTGTTCATCTTGTCTGGATTTTACTCATTACAGAAGCAATGGCTCCTGAAAGC
>DATGXN010000331.1:0-19379 GCA_035298945.1 Chitinophagaceae bacterium
AAATAAAATCCCACCAGGTTCCCTGAAATAAATACTATGGAAATACTGGCGATCCAGAACATTGGTTGCATGAACGCCTGCCTTCAGCAATTTTTGCTGCATCTCTACAATACTCGCATCAGTGCTCGTAGAGAATGCAAGATGGTGAACAGTACCTGCTCCCTGTAATCCTCTCAGCCGGTCAGGTTCACATACCACATCCACCATGTCGCCGATCTTACCACTAGCCGAATACCTGAAACGGTTACCCTGCTCTGCGATCTTTTTGTGTTCCATATAAACTGTCAGCAAGCCTGCAGTTTTCTCATACCCATCTTCCGACAATGTCACACTGTGAAATCCCTTTATGCTGTGCTTTTCATCTACGTTGCCGTAGGTAAAGCCAGGACGTTCGTCTTTGTCATTGGCGATCAGCTCAATACCCAACCCGTCTTGATCTTCAAAATAAATGAAGCCTTCGTTCATTCTCTCCTGCGGTTGCTGGAAAGGCACATTGAATTTCTTCAGGCGTTCAGTCCAGTAGCCCAGGCTTTCAGAAGGAATGGAAAAAGAGGTTGTAGTGAGCTGGCCCTTGCCGTGGCGGCCTCTTACCAATCCGCCATATGGAAAGAAAGTAAGTATTGTTCCGGGTGATCCTTCTTCATTGCCATAATAGAAATGATATACATCCGGGGCGTCAAAATTTATCGTTTTCTTGACCAGCCTGAGCCCAAGTATTCCGGCATAAAAATCAATGTTCTGCTGCGGGTCAGAGGCTAGTGCGGTCACGTGATGAAGGCCGTTAATTAGAGGCATAATTTATATATTAAGAAAAGTAAAAAGTCAAAAAACTGAAATAATCGATCTTTTGCAAAGGTAAGTCGGAGCTGAGTAGCCGGAAATGGAAGAAATAAGGGGAGTATGGTAAAAATCATGTTTGGCAACTGTTGGCAAATCGGTTTCGCTGCAGAAATATGTGCAGGGGCAAATTGATCAATTGCATGGCTTTTACCGGTTTAAAAGACGATACGAAGTAGTCCTGAGTTAGAAGAGATCAGGAATGAATTTCAAATGAAAGGTTCATGATCCGGATTATTTTTTCAGGTGCGCTTTGAATATCCCATTTGGCTGAACCGATGTAAAGCTTTTTGCCCTGCCTTCTTCCAAGTGAAAACTAATGGTATAACCACTGGCATTTTTCTTAGTGAACGTATCTGGAGATATTGGGACCAACTCGCTGTCATCCTGTCCAGGTACAATGGCCCAAATGGCAGCATTTCTGACCTGCAATGTTACTGGTATGCCTAGTCCTTCAATAATGAATATGCCAGTGTATTTTTGCAATTCCTGTTCAGACAGGGTGAAAACGGCTTTACCTTCAAGGGCATCCAATTTCCGCTTAGTGTCAGCATTATCCTGTATCGCCAGTGCTTTTTTGTAGTTGGCGATTGCATTTGCGGTATCTTTTTTTACTGTAAGCAAATCGGCATAAGAGTCATACACATTGTTGCTATTCGGGTAATTATCAATATTCATTCTGAACATCGCTTCTGACTTCGTGTAATGTTTGTTTGCCATTGCATCGTAACCCAGATAATTGATGAACAGCTCTTGCGGAGAGACTTTGTAACCCAGTTCTTTGGAAACAATGTCATAGTGTTTCTTATATTTTGCCGCCAGGGCAGCAGAGGTATCCATAACATCATTTATTGTAAGATTCATACGATAGTAATCAAATATGAATCTTAATCCGTCATATTCACTGATCATCGGAACTGAACCATGGCTGTCATCGCCATAATACCTGCTGGAATATTTTAATTGATTTTGCGGATTTGCTTTCAGGAATTTATCCAGTTCTAAAATGGAGCGAATATGCCTGGTAACAGCAGAGGTATCTTTTTTAATTTTCGCCAGTGTCAACCCCGGAGGCATGGTATTGGCGATGCCTATGAATAGTCGTTTGCCGCTATATTTTTTCTCTGATATTTTTTTTACTGTAGCCGCCAGGAAGCGTTCGTGATCATACCACATACTGGGGTCGATAGCTATATAAGCATTAAACAGCGACGTGTGATTTGTCAGGGCGTCAATGGCTGTTAATCCGCCAAATGAATGCCCTACCAGCACTCTGTAGGGTGCTGTTGGATAAGCTGAATCAATATGCGGCATCAGCTCTTTTTCGATGAATGCAATAAAGTTTTGTCCTCCCCCAGAGGTTTTAGAGGAATTGCTGTCCATTGCGGGCAGATCACTGTCTATATGTGTTGGAGTGAGGTCCCTGGTTCTGTCCGTATTTGGAATTCCAACTATGATCATTTCGGGCAGTACATCGTTCCCGTTTACCTGACTTAGCTGTTGAACCAAGCCTACCACAGACGCGAAATGCGCATCGCCATCCAGCAGATAGAGTACAGGATAGCGCTGTCCGGTGAGTTGGCGTTCTGAGGTCATATCAGGAGTGTAGATCCATATTTTCCTGTTTTCTCTCAATAAATTGGAACGGACAGAATCAATTTTACCAATAATGATCTTATCTACTTTTTGTGCATAGACAGTGTTAAAAATCACTGCACTTAATACAGCGAGAAGCAGATGTTTCATTTTATCAAATTTTTCCGTTCTTGATCTCTTCCACAATGCCGGGATCCAGGAGTGTGGAGACATCACCCAGATTATCTGTTTCACCCTCTGCTATTTTCCTTAGAATCCTGCGCATGATCTTGCCGCTTCTTGTTTTTGGCAATCCGCTGACAAACTGGATCCTGTCGGGCTTGGCAATAGGGCCAATAATTCGGCTAACCGTTAGCGTTATATCCTGGCGGGCCAGGCTTTCATCACCGTGAGTACCTGTATAAATAACAAATGCATAAATGCCCTGGCCTTTGATATCGTGCGGATATCCTACCACAGCACTTTCCACTACCCCGGCGTGCATATTAATGGCATTCTCCACTTCTGCAGTGCCGATGCGGTGTCCGCTCACATTCAATACATCATCCACCCGGCCGGTTATCCTGTAAAAACCATGTTCGTCCCGGTGGCAACCATCGCCTGTGAAATAATAGCCCGGGTAAGCGCTGAAATAATTCTGCTTGCATCTTTCGTGGTCACCGTAAGTTGTTCTCAGAATAGATGGCCAGGGGAATTTTATACAGAGGTTTCCGCTTACATCATTTCCTTCCAGTATTTTACCGTTCTCGTCCATCAGCACAGGTTGTACACCAGGCATAGGCAAAGTGGCATAGGTTGCCTTCGAGGGGGTGACGCCAGCCATATTGGAGATCATACAGCCACCTGTTTCTGTCTGCCACCAGGTGTCTACGATCGGGCATCGGCCTTTACCTATATTCTCATTATACCAATTCCATGCTTCTTCATTGATAGGTTCTCCCACAGTGCCCAGCACTTTGAGGGAATCCAGGTGTTTGCCATGTACAGGCCCCAGTCCAAATCCCATCAATGACCTGATAGCTGTTGGGGCTGTATACAGGACGTTCACTTTGTATTTATCTACGATCTCCCAGAACCTGCCGGCATCGGGCCAGGTGGGAATACCTTCGAACATCAGGGAAGTGGCCCCGGCACTGAGGGGTCCGTACACGATGTAACTGTGCCCTGTGATCCAACCGATATCTGCCGTGCAGAAATGAATATCACCTGGTTGGTATTGGAAAGTATTAACGAAAGTGTAGTTGGTATAGACCATATAACCGCCAACAGTATGCACCACACCTTTGGGCTTGCCTGTTGAACCTGAAGTATACAGGATGAAAAGCGGATCTTCGGCATCCATCTCTTCGGCAGGGAAATCAGGATTGCCCAGGGTTTCCACTTTTTTGATTTCATCTTCCCACCATACATCACGGCCCTTGATCATGGATACCGGGGTGCGCGTGCGCGTTAGTACGATAGTTTTCTTTACGAATCTGCATTGTATAAGTGCATCGTCTATTACACTTTTAAGAGGGATCTCCTTGTTGCCACGGAATGCACCGTCGCAGGTGATCACATATTCTGCGTTGGCATCCCAAAGCCTGTCTGCAATGCTTTGCGCGCTGAATCCTCCAAAAATCACTGAGTGGATGGCACCCATTCTCGCACAGGCCAGTACGGCAATAGCCAGTTCCGGCACCATTCCCATATAGATGCAAACGCGGTCACCTTTTTTAACCCCGTTATTTTTCAACACATTGCAGAACTGGATCACTTTGGTGTGGAGTTCCCGATAGGTGAGTACCCTGTGATGTTCTTCGGGATCGTTTGGTTCCCAAATGATAGCCGGCTTATTCCCCATCATCCCAAGATGCCTGTCAATACAGTTTTCTGTGATATTGAGCTTGCCACCCTGGAACCATTTCACATTGTAATCGTTAAAGTCCCACTCCAGCACTTTATCCCATCTTTTCCTCCAGTAGAAATGCGATGCAATATCCGCCCAGAAGCCTTCAGGGTCGTCAACACTTTTCCTGTAGGCCGTCTTGTACTCGTCGTAATTAGTTATTTGGTAGGGGTATGACATATCATTGAAAGTAAAAAGTAAAAAGTCAAAAGTAAAAAAAATACATATCGGGTTTATTCAGTATTTTTTAATCTTTTATATGGCGACAATCGAAAAAGAAACCAAAGGTATCTGGAAGGTCATCGGTGCTTCATCGGTAGGAACCCTGATCGAGTGGTACGATTTTTACATCTTCGGAAGTCTTGCCACTGTGATCGCAAATCAGTTCTTCCCCAAAACCAATCCAACCGCAGCATTGCTAAGTACCCTGGCCACATTTGCGGCCGGATTCATAGTTCGTCCTTTTGGTGCACTGGTGTTTGGCAGATTGGGAGACCTGATCGGCCGTAAGTATACTTTCCTGCTGACCCTCATCCTCATGGGAGGATCCACTTTCGCCATTGGCCTGGTTCCGTCTTACGAAAGTATCGGTTTTGCGGCACCTATAATTGTTTTGTTGCTGAGGCTTTTGCAGGGCCTCGCATTGGGTGGAGAATACGGCGGAGCTGCGACCTATGTAGCTGAGCATGCTCCTCCGGACAGGAGGGGGTATTTCACATCCTGGATACAGACCACAGCAACGTTAGGACTGTTTGTTTCACTGGGAGTAATTTTACTTACCCGCCACAGCCTTGATGCAGATCAGCAAAAATCCATTGCCAAATTCAACGACTGGGGATGGCGTATTCCCTTCCTGGTATCCATACTGCTGGTGATCGTGTCGATCTATATCAGGCTGAAGATGAAAGAGTCGCCTTTGTTCAGCAGGCTGAAATCGGAAGGTAAAATTTCAGTCAATCCGCTCAAAGAAAGTTTTGTGCATCGCGGCAATCTGAAAATGGTTTTACTGGCGCTTTTTGGAGCAACGATGGGGCAAGGCGTGATCTGGTATACCGGGCAATTCTATGCTCAGTCTTTTATTGAAAATGTTTGTAAGATCGACTTTGATCAGAGTCGAACGATCATCATATGGGCCATTCTCTTTGCAACGCCATTTTTTGTAGTGTTCGGAAGCTGGAGCGATAAGGTAGGGCGTAAATGGATCATGATGGCAGGTATGCTGGCCGGCATCTTAATGTATCGGCCCATATATAAACAGTTTGTTGTTCTCACCGATATCGAATCCATCAGCAAAGAACAATCCATTTCAGCAGGTGACGCAGTGATTAAAAGAGAACTCATTAAGGAAAGGCCGGACTCGCTCATCACCACCACAACATTGAAAACACTGGCAGAAGGGATCAGTTATAAAGAGATCAAAACAGACACGCTTTTTGCAAACGGCAAGGTTGGCGAGGCGAAGACGGTATTTACGGAGAAAAAACTTCCCACTGGTGTTTACTGGAAATTCGTTTGGCTGGTGTTTATTCAGATCATTTTTGTTACAATGGTATACGGGCCGATCGCAGCCTTCCTGGTTGAAATGTTCCCCACCAAGATCAGGTATACGTCCATGTCTTTGCCCTATCATGTGGGCAATGGTGTGTTTGGCGGGCTTACGCCATTTATTGCCACGCTTCTTACCACAATATATACCGGAGATAAACTGGTGGGACTCTGGTATCCTATTGGAGTTGCAGCCGTATGCCTTCTGATCGGCATACTATATGTGAACAATCATATTGATCCGGACGTCAATGATTAAAGAAATTCAAAACTGAGTGGAATGAATAAGCTTAAGAGAATGTTTGGAATCATATGGATGGTATTGGGACCATTAGCCATATACTATCTCATTCAAACAGCGTTAGCAGAGATATCTAAAAAGCCTGTGATAGATACTAAGATACAATGGGGTGTATTCATCGTCATTTTTATCCCCATAGCATTTGGCATGGTTATATTCGGATACTTCGCTATCAGAGGCGATTACGATCATCTTCCTGAAAGTTCGAGCGAGATCGAAGACGATTGATCTCGTGTATAAGGTTCGTTAAAAAATAATTCTTCTTTCTCCTGCCAGGTTTTAAAAAATCATGCCTTACCGGGTATGTTTTTTTCTATCCATGATTGCTTTTATAAATGCAATTCATTAATCAATTAAACATTAGGGTATGCGAGACAAAAAACGGAATTGGAGCCAGCAGGGCAACCAGTATGATCAACACCGCGGTGAGCCCCGCTCATGGGATGATGAAAATCGCCGTCATCCGGGAGCAGAAAACAAGTATGGTCAGTCGGGTTATGGATCAAGGAATCAGGTAGGGAATTGGGAGCAGGGAAGCAATTATGAATCACCCGGTGGTTATGGTAATTCTTCGGGAATGAACTGGGAAAATTCAGATCGCGGTTCAGGCTCTGACCGTGGAAACTGGAGCGGATCTCAGAATAGTTGGGACAGGGACCAGGACCGTGGAAACTGGGAAGGCAGTGCAGGATCTGGTCAGGGATACGGATCCCAGGGAAGTTGGGGTGAAAGATATCCAGGACGAGGATCTGACATGTATGGATCACAAGGCGGATGGGGACCTGGATCATATGGCTATGGCTCAGGAACATCCGGTTGGGGTGGCGGAGCAGGTTCAATGGGCGGTTATGGATCCGGCCGTGAATTCGGCTACGGTTCAAGGCAGTACAGTGGCTATGGGTCACCGGGAGGAATGGGCCAGAACCAGGAACGTGGATTCTGGAACAAAACCAAAGATGAGTTATCGTCCTGGTTCGGAGACGATGAAGCCGAGCGCAGACGTGAACATGACCGGAGAATGAATGAGATGGAAGAAAAAGAGAATACCAGGTACGGTTATGGAGCTTCCGGCAGCAGGTTTGGAACTGGTTTGAGCGGACCTACTCATCGTGGAAAAGGGCCTAAGGATTACAAAAGATCAGACGACAGGATCCGTGAGGATGTTTCGGACCGCCTTGCAGATGATGAAAGAGTGGACGCGTCTGAAATAGAAGTGGTGGTGAATAACTCGGAAGTAACGTTAACGGGTACCGTAGACAGTCGCGAGTCCAAACGAAGGGCCGAAGATCTGGCAGAGCAGGTTTCCGGCGTTCAAAACGTTCAGAACAATATCAGGGTGAACCGTGAAGGTGCAGCATCTTCACGTTCTGAGTCACAGGGTTCAGGCTCGTCATTATATGGTAACTCGGGTACCAGCGGCGCAACCGCCACAGGAAGCAGTGGACAGAGTAGCAGTCAGTCGAGTTCAGGCAGAACCTCAGGTGGTAATACAGGGAAGGACAGATCATAAATGATTACCCCCCGCAAAAAAGCCGAACCGGACAAATTGGTTTGTCCGGTTCGGCTTTTTGATTGCCCAAAGTCTGGGATAAGTTCTATTGCAAATTGAACGTTGCCTTTTTTGCGTTTGATGAACTCGTGCCAATGTAAACATGAAATTCTCCGGGTTCAACAATGCGTTTAAGGTCGTTGTTATAAAACTTCAGTTCTTCTTCCGTGATGTTAAAACTGATATCCCGGCTTTCACCTTTTTTAAGTGATATTTTCTGGAATCCCACCAGTTTTTTCACCGGCTGTGTTACGGAAGCAACCGGATCATTGATATAAAGCTGCACAACTTCTTCCCCGTCAAAATTTCCACTATTCGTTACCGTTACTGTTGCTTTGACCGTCTGGCCCTTTGTCATTTTATTGGAACTCAGTTTAACTTCGCTGTAATTGAAACTGGTATAGCTGAGACCGTAGCCAAAAGGGTATAAGGGCTCATTGGAAACATCGAGATAATTGGATCTGAATTTCTGGGTAGGTCCGTCTCCCTGAGGCCGGCCTGTTTTTTTATGGCTATAATAGATTGGAACCTGGCCAACATTCCTGGGGAAGGTCATAGGAAGTTTCCCTGAAGGATTATATGCACCAAACAGCACATCTGCCACCGCATTGCCTGTTTCGTCGCCGCCAAACCAAGTCAGCAGCATGGCGTTTGCCAGTTCTGATTCCCTGACAATCGCGAGCGGTCTGCCGGTCATCAACACTACTACCAGTGGCTTCCCTGTTTTGGCCAGGGCTTCAAGCAGGTTTCTCTGGCTCGCAGGCAATGATATTTCAGATCGGCTTGCAGCTTCGCCTGTCATCTCTGAACTTTCGCCCACAACGGCAACTACAATATCTGCTTTGTTTGCAGCTTGTACAGCTTCGTCCAGCTGCGCCTGGGGTGAACCGATATCAAAAGTTTTTCCAAATACCTGTGCATTCCTGGCCAGCACCGGATCGTCAGTAATGTTTGCCCCTTTGGCGTAAATGATATTTACAGAGCTGCCTACTGCATTGCGGATCCCCGTCGTGATCGGTACTGCGTTGGCTGCAATGCCGCCCACTGCCCATGTTCCAAGCATATCTTTATTGTCTGCCATGGGGCCCACCAGGGCAATAGTGCCTGATTTTTTCAGGGGCAGAATATTGTTATCGTTCTTGAGCAGTACCTGTGAGTGGATAGCAAGATCCCGGGCAACAGCTTTTTTATCTGCGCTGGTGATCTCTGTTTTAGCCCTGTTCAGATCGCAATAACGGAACGGGTCATCAAACAAGCCCAGTTTATATTTCGCTTCCAGAACCCTTCTGCAGGCATCATCAATTTCTTTCTGTGTCACCTTGCCTTCCTGGAGTGATTTTTTCAATGTTGAAAGAAACCCTTCGCCAACCATATCCATATCAATGCCTGCTTTTAATGCCATTGCAGAAACAGTTTGCAGGTCACCCAGCCCATGATCGATCATCTCATTGATAGAAGTATAATCAGTTACCACAAATCCGGAAAAACCCCATTGCTTGCGTAACACCTCTGTCATCAGCCATTTATTGGCGGTAGCTGGTATGCCATCTATTTCATTGAATGAGCTCATGATACTTCCTGCACCCGCTTCCACTGCTGCTTTGTAAGGAGGGAAATATGATTCGTACATCCGTAACCGGCTCATGTCTGTAGTGTTGTAATCCCGGCCGGCTTCTGCTGCCCCGTACAATGCATAGTGCTTGACACAGGCCATCAGGGTGGTTTTATCTGCCAGGTCATTGCCCTGGTAGCCCCTGACCATGGCTTTTGCGATCAGGCTGCCCAGGTATGGATCTTCGCCAGAGCCTTCTGCAACGCGGCCCCACCTGGGATCACGGGCTATATCCACCATGGGTGAGTAGGCCCAGTTCAGTCCATCGGCGGTAGCTTCCAGCGAAGCTGTTCTGGCTGATTTCTCTATCAGTTTCATATCCCAGCTGCTGGCCATGGCCAGGGGGATCGGGAATGTTGTCCGGTAACCATGGATGATATCCAGGCCAAAGATCAACGGAATTTTAAGCCTGCTGCCGGTCACAGCAATTTCCTGCGCCCTTCTGATCTTTTCCACTCCGGTGATGCCGAAAAGCCCGCCCACTTTACCTTCTTTGATCTTCGTCTCAACATTTGTATTCACAACAGAGCCGGTAGGTACACCACCGCCGTCGGTCAGGAGGTTAAGTTGCCCGATCTTTTCATCGAGCGTCATTTTTTTCATGAGGTCCGCCACAAAAGCATTCATCTTGCTGTTTTGTGTTTGCGCTGTAGCGGTGAAGGCCATTATGACCAGTATTAGCGGAAGGATTCTGCGAAGCATAGTTTTTTGATTGATTGGCTGAAGAAATTAGCCCAGCATAGATACGATTTTAAGGGCAATTTATTGATGATAATGGAAGCCTGATGGCAATGATTTTTATCATTTTAATGCCTAATTTCCCCACCTAAATATGGAATGATGAAATTATCTGCTCTGATCACTGTCTTCTTCATAATGATTCTTGTGTTAAATGTGCAGGCACAAAAAAGTATTTTCAATGGGAAAGATCTTAAGGGCTGGACCCCGCACGGAACTGAAAAATGGTATGTAGAAAAAGGTGAGCTTATTTGCGAGAGTGGGCCGGATAAAAAATACGGATATCTTTCAACTGATAAGGCTTACCAGGATTTTACGCTTACCCTGGATTTCAAGCAGGAATCCAACGGTAACAGCGGTGTGTTCTTCAGGTCGTCTATTGATGGCACAACCATCAGCGGTTGGCAGGTTGAAGTGGCGCCATTGAACAGCCATACTGGCGGCGTGTATGAATCCTATGGCCGTGGATGGCTGATCCAACCCAAGGCCGAGGATGAGAAAATGCTGAAAGTGGGAGAGTGGAATAAACTCAAGATCAAAGTTAAAGGAGATGAAGTGACCACCTGGCTTAACGGACACCAGATGATCTATCTGAAAGATGAGAAGATCGGGAAAGGCAAAGGATTTATTGCCCTGCAGATACATGATGGTGGTGGGATCAAGGTGCGTTGGAAAAATATCAAGATCAAAGAAGAGCGCTGATAAAAAGGAGCCGTCTTAATGTTATAAAGACGGCTCCTTTTCATTTGACTACTTAGTTAGCTGGCCTCTTATAGCTCCGCCGGGATAACTGGCGTTATGCACGTTGACATAATAGCCTGCCGGATTTTGCCTGATCGATTTTATCAGTTCAGGATCAACTTCAACTTCACCGCTGGTCATATTGCCGTGAATTTCGAAATCAACTACTACAGGACCATTTGAACCTGCTGCACCTAAATGGATATGGGCAGCTGTAGGCGCGTCGATGTTTTGATGATTGATTTCGAAGCTGATCGTACCCTGGCCCTGGTTCAGGCGTAGCATGGCCATTCCACTTCCATCGGGGTCTCCCATTACCGGGGTCTGGTTTGCCCCGCTAAGCATGGCGTAAAGGGGAGTGCCATCATTTGTGGCTTTGTCTGATTTAAATGCTGAGAAGAAAAGGACCAAAGCAAACAGAACTGAAACTGTTCTCATAACCGTTTTTTTATTGATTTAATGATCCGGTTTCTATTGATCAAAAACCGGGTAACAGGATCATATACGGGATTTTTAGATGTCTGGATTTGCAGTCGGGAAAAAAATGATGGTCGCTCGGTTTATTAGTATTAGTCTTATCTTCCTATCTCCTCAAACAACCTAAACAATGAATGAAAGCGTTAAACATGCTGCGCCGGTAGGCCAGCACGAAAGAATTATTATTCTTGACAGTCTGCGGGGCATAGCGATACTGGGTATCCTGCTCATGAATATTCCAGGTTTTGCACTTCCTGCTCCGGCCAGTTACGGCGACCTTACCGTATTAAATGAGATAGGCACCTTAAATGAAAAAGTCTGGTATGTAATCGAAATGACTTTCGCGGGTACTCAACGGGCTCTTTTCTCCATGTTATTTGGTGCAGGAATGATCCTGTTCATCAGCGGTAAAGAGAAAAGACTGGAAGGCCTTTTGCCTGCAGAGTATTATTTCCGTCGCCAATTATGGTTGTTGGTTTTTGGCCTCTTCAATGCTTTTGTATTGTTGTGGTTCTGGGATATCCTGTTTCTATATGCTATCTGTGGTATGATCATATTTTCTTTCAGGAGATTATCCCCAAAAGCATTGATCATTGCTGCAGTAGTATGTCTTGCATTTCAGACTCTGAGAGATAACGTTGATTTTTTTCGTGAGAAGAATAGTATCGTAAGGGGTGAAATGGTTGCGAAGCTGGACACCAACGTGCAGAAGCTAACCCCTGATCAGCTGGCGGATCTCAGTTCAATGAGTGCACTGAAGGAAAAATATTCTTTTGCAGCTAAACAGAAAGCTGTTGAGAAAAGCATTCAAAAGATCGGAGGTGATTATGCTGCCCTTTATGAATATCAGAGTGAGAGGAGTTATCAGGGTGAGATCTTTTACACCTATTTTGGATTGTGGGATGTGTTGATCTTTATGTTTCTGGGGATGGCATTTTATAAGACGGGGATAATGACAGGAGATGCGCCTGCAAAAACATACTGGCTATTGTTTATTGCAGGGATAGGCCTGGGTAGCTTGCTGACCTGGTATAGGTTGGCGGGGATTGCGGGTATGAATTTTGACCAGTACGAAATCGTGAAGAACGTTCCGATGGATACTTACGAATTAGCGAGAACGGTGAGATCCATAGGTATTTTTGGAGCCACCATGTTATTATATAAATCCGGCGTTTTCAAATGGTTTTTTGCCATGATGAGGCCGGTAGGTCAGATGGCTTTTACGAATTACCTGGCGCAATCATTTCTTGTAGGGCTATTTTTTTATGGCATCGGGTTTGGGATGTTTGGTAAACTGCAGCGCTACGAGATCTATTATGTAGTAGCTGCCACCTGGGCACTTGAGATCATCTGGAGCAATATCTGGCTCCGGTATTTCAGGTTCGGACCTATGGAATGGGCCTGGAGAAGTTTGACCTATTGGGAGATGCAACCCATGAAGAAGAGTTGAGGTTTTTCCTACTAACATCTATCTCATTTTTAGTGTGCTTGCCGGTTAACCGGGTAGCCGGTTAATGCATTAGATAAACAAGCAAGAGTCAAGTCCATACAGGTTGGGATTTTGATCATCAAGTATCAAATGATCGTTCTCCTCTATCCTGTTTATCTCTTGCATTCCCCGGCTAGCCGGTTAACCGGTAAGCACATTAAAAAAGGCCGTTTTTCACGGCCTTTTTTATTATTCTAAAAGTGAATGCGTGGCAATCCATCCGCCAACGCTTTTACCAAGGGCTTCACCATCCATACAGGCTTTACGGAAATGATAACCTACGTAG
Organism: Chitinophagaceae bacterium; assembly: GCA_035298945.1. GTDB lineage: Bacteria > Bacteroidota > Bacteroidia > Chitinophagales > Chitinophagaceae > Pollutibacter. Next base: position 13,060 of record DATGXN010000331.1, read on the forward strand.
ATACGTGAGAGGGAGTTTTCTCTTGCTGCGTCTGACAAGCTTTTGAAACTTCTTGGATTACCCGGAAGGCTAACACTTTCATATGAGAAGTTGAGCTCATTACTGTCAAAGAATGATTTTAACAGCTCGGCTGCGGCACCTCCTGCGGTTGCATGGGCGGAAGGATGATCAGTGATGGGCGGAATAGGCGACCAGAGCACCTGCCAGGTTGGATCACCTGCAGTGTCTGGATTTCCATCTCCATCTCCCAGTTGAATCGCCGTATAAGGCCTCCAGAAGAAATAGATCATTTTAGCTTTAAGGCATGCAATATATGCGTCTGCTATACTCATCTGCAATAAAGCAAACAGCCTGGCAGTTTTCCATGCATCAAGATTTTTCTGTGCAATAATGGCTTTGGCAGCCTTGTTCCATCCGAAGGCTGAACTTTCCACCCAGAATTTGGCAATTTTTTCCTGCTCTATGGTGCGTCCTCCTGCGCCAGTGCAGGTAAGACAGCCCAGGCGTTTGACCTCATTATAATCATTGGTGTATTCAGCGCTGTTTATTGCATATGGAGGAGGAACTGCGAACTGTGTGCTGTTTTGTATGCCGAATGTTTTAAGATTGCCCCAGCCAGGTGAATCATAAAATCCACTCAGTGTAAAAGGTGGAGTTGACCGGTATTCTCCCGGCAGTGTTCCCTGGGTGATGGGGAAAATCGCATTAGCACTTCCATCATTGGTCCGGTTCTGGATAACTGCCTGTGCAGCCGCCGTTCCCAATGCTACGCCTCTTGTTTTCGCATCGCCATCTGGAATTGAGTTTAAACTTTGGGTAAGCAGGTTGTGGATCGCATCCTGCACTTCCTGCGGAGTAACATTCGCGGGAGGGTTTAATTTCCCAAAGAAATAGCTGATGACATCGTGAGCTGCTTTCGCAACCGCTGCATCCGGATCTGCATCCTTATCCCTGGCATGCAATGCATAGGTTTGGTATTTGGGTATGATGTTATTCAAAGCGTCATGCACCGCGATGTTCACCATAGCATAATAATGGCTCTCACGAAAAGGCGGAATCCGTGGTGTGGCTTGTAGCTGTCCTGTTCTTAATACCACATAGGTAGCGGCTTCGTTCCATCGTAAAACCATTTCAGGGCTGACGTTTCCTTTGGCTATTCCATTGTTGTCAAAACGTGCATTCGTTGTCATTTCTTCACTGCCTGGGTCTGAGATTTCCTTGTTGCATCCAAAATGAAGAAACGACGCGGCCATGATCAAAACCAATAGCCGTCTGTTACTATGTCTTTTAAAAGAGCGTTTTGTTGTCATAAAAATAATTTAGTGTTGATCAATTAGTTAATTCCCAAATCTAGAATTGCGTGATATCTGATTTTTTTTATTTCTACTGTGGGGGTCAGGAAGATTGCAGATAACACTATTCATGTGATCGCTGCCACTAATCGACGACAAGCGGCATTAGCAGAAAAATAAAAGGCTTATGTCTAAATATGCTCAGCCAGCTTCTCATCGTAACACTGATTCATTACTTTAGTGAAGTAAGTGCAGTAATGAATTTATATGAATTCATATTTTCTGATCAACGCAAACACCGCATTCGGCGTCACCTGGTTTTTTGGACAGTATGGTGCTTATACTTTGCAGTAACTTTTTTAATTCCTACCTACTGGGTACCTGCCTGGAATTTCAATGGGCCATTACCGCAGATCAGAAAATTTGGTGTGGGTGTTTCTGTTTTTCGCATTCTCATGAACAGTGTATTGATGACGGTGGTTCATATGGCACTGGTCTATGGAATCTTTTATTATTTTTTGCCGCGATATTTTTCAAAGAAAACAAACAGGTTTGTTCTCACCGCGTTGCTGTTTTTATTTGTGCTGACCATCGCCTGCATCAATTATTTGAATTTTGTGATGACTTTTTCAATGAGCACCCGAATGGGTTTTTTTGAAGAAATGCCTGGTTTCGATTATATCGGACTGATCTGGATCAGGCAGATCCTGTTTAATTATCCTGCAGTGATTGGATTTGCATTATCGATCAAACTGTCAAAACGATGGTACATAAAACAAAAAGAAACGCAGCAACTGACCCGCGAAAATATTAAAGCAGAATTGCAACTGTTAAAAGCACAGGTTCATCCTCATTTTCTGTTTAATACCCTGAATAATATTTATTCATTCATTTTGAATGATTCAGGCCGGGCTCCTGAGATGATCCTGAAGCTTTCAGGTTTGTTGAGGTATATACTCAATGACTGCAGGCAACAACTCGTTTCACTGGACAAGGAGCTCGCCATGATACGAGATTATATTGCTTTGGAACAGATCCGTTATGGGGACCGGTTAAATCTGAGTTTACATATTGAAGGGCAGGCCGGAGATAAAATGATCAGCCCTTTGTTTCTGATACCATTTGTTGAAAACAGTTTCAAGCATGGCACGAGCCGAATGCTTGCACATCCCTGGGTAAGACTGGACATTCATATCGAAAGCCAATTTCTTGAGTTCAGGTTGTCTAATAACAAGCCGGCATATGGCAATGGGTCGCAGGGTAAAAAGGGAATTGGCTTGGCGAATGTTAAGAAGAGGCTGCAACTTCTTTATCCCGGGTCGCATTCACTGGTGATCACAGAAAATGAGATGAGCTTCGATGTTTATTTGAAATTGGCTTTGCACTCGCCAGAGGAGCAATACCAGGAAAAAACATTCATGTATGCCAGAGAAACACCTGAATTGGCATGATTTTATTTTTTCCAACCTGCGGGGTGAGCGGATGCTTCGCCACTTCGTATTCTGGTTGGCATGGTGGATCTACTTTGCAGGTACCTATCATTACTATGTGCAGGTAGGTCAACAAAAGATTGAGTACAATGACCTGAGCAAAATTCATATCCTTCAGACATTTATTCTCCTTGTCATTCATATGGTATCCTGCTATTATTTTATCTATTCTGTGCTGCCCCATTTTCTTGCTAAACGAAATTATTCTGCGCTGGCTGCAGAAGTTGTATTGTTAGTCGCGTTCCTTCTGGCCGCCGGATATTTTACCCATACCAGGATATTTACTTATATGGATCCTTCATATTGTGACAGGCTGGCGGTGGCAAAAAATACATTCTGGTGGATCAGTATTAATTCAGGATTGTTAACGGCTATAAAAATTATTGCCACTGCGTCAGTTATTGTATTGGCAAAGATCTGGTACCTGAAACAAAAAGAAGAAGGACGTATCCTGAACGAGAAGTACATTAATGACCTCAAATTGCTGCGGGCACAGGTACGCCCGGAATTTTTATTTGCTTCCCTTGAGCATATTTATCAGTATGCCAGGAACAAGTCTCCCCAGACCATGGAGCTGTTGCTGAAGTTTTCTGACCTCCTGAGTTATCTCCTGTATGAATGTGATGAAGCCAAACTGGCTCTTGACAAAGAACTGTCGATGATGAAAGAATATATGACCATGGAAAAAATGCGGTTTGACAGAAGCGTTGAGATGGAAATCGCCATCAAGGGGGATGCCGATAATAAAACCATTGCACCGCTGCTTTTACTTCCTTTTATAGAGAATAGTTTCATTCAATGTAAATCTGCCAAAGAACAAGCCTGGATCAACCTGGAATTGAGCATTGATGAAAATGTGCTTACCATGAAACTGATGAATGGCGTGGCTCCTGTTGAGGATGAGCAGCCTGACCTGCCTGCTGAGATCGTTAACGTAAAAAAAAGGCTTCAGTTGCTTTATCCTGATCATCATGAATTGAAAATTTATAAGGAACAGGAGATCAGTATGACATTATTGAAAATAACCCTGATCGAGCGATATGAATTGCCTGGGAAGGGCCAGGAAATAGATTTCTATGGTCAGGGATCAACATATAACTATGCCCTTACATAAAAAAATAAGATGCCTCGTGATCGAAGATGAACAGCCCGCAATGGATATTCTGCATAAACATATCCAGGGCGTTGATGCGCTGGAATTGACAGGGTCCTGCAGCAATGCGGTAGAGGCGCTTTCGTTCCTGCAGTCAAATACAGTTGATCTGTTATTCCTCGACATCCAGATGCCGCATATATTGGGTACTAATTTTATCCGGACCTTAAAGAATCCGCCGAAAGTAATTTTTACGACCGCGTATAGAAAATATGCAGTTGAAGGGTTTGAACTGGATGCTGTTGATTTTCTCCTGAAGCCGATCAGTTTCGACAGGTTCTTAAAGGCAGTGAATAAAATATTGCAGTTAAGTCTCCAAAGTAATTTTGATGATACCAAAAGACCGGAAAATGTGAAAGAGCCGGTTCAGTCTTTCCTGTATTTCCGCTCTGACAGGAAAATGGTGAAGATCCTGTTCAATGATATCTTATACATTGAAGGGTTAAGGGATTATATAAAGATCTATACCACCTCCAAGGTCATTGTTACCAAACACCAGCTTGCATCCCTGGAAGAGATGCTGCCTGCAGATGGTTTTCTTCGGATCCACCGTTCTTTCATCGTTTCTATCAATAAAATTGATTCCTATAATGCCGATATGATTGAAATATCGAAGAAGCCGATCCCGATCGGCAGAATGTATAAGCATAATGTCAGCAGGTTGCTTAATTCACCCTGATCTGCTTTATGGGTTTGCAGAAAAACAATTTATCAATCAATGTAAACAGGTTTTATGAAAAACATCTTATTGATCATAGTTCTGATTGCTACACCAACAGCTTGGGCTATTTCCCAGGGATGTGTAGCCGTGCGCAACATCGCGGGAGTTTCGCCGGAACTTTTATTGGAAAATATAAAACCAGGTGACAAACTGGTCTTGAATGTGACCAACCGTTATTTTGAGGCATCCGATAGTTATGTAGGGGATAAATTTATTACGGATACCCTGGTCACCAACCGTATTTATACTTTGAATTTCTCTTTATTGATCTTACTTAATAAGGGTTGGTCACTGGGAGTGATTGTGCCGGTGGCTGCTAATTCCCGTAATAACGGGGCCGACCATAAGGGCCCAAAAACGCTCCCCAGGTATACCACCAGGGCCTTCGGCCTGGGCGATATTCGTTTGTCAGTTTATAAATGGTTGCTTGACCCCGTCACACATGCGAAAGGGAATATTCAACTGGGTTTGGGTATCGAATTGCCAACGGGCGATTACAGGTACGAAGATTATTTTGTCAGAAACGATTCAGTCAAAGTGTTGGCACCTGTTGACCAGGCCATTCAATTGGGAGATGGGGGTACAGGAATTACAGCCGAACTGAGCGCATTCTACAAATTCAACAAGGTGCTGAAAAGTTATTTTCAGGGTTTTTACATGAGTAATCCGAGGGAGCAGAATGGAGTTTCCAATCTTAAAGGCCGGCAGCCCACACCCACGCAGATCAAAAACAGCACAACGGTGATGAGTGTCCCCGATTTTTATAGTGTAAGGGGAGGCGCAAGTGTTCAGGTAAAAAATACCGAGCTGGCAGCGGGGCTCCGGTTTGAGAAAGTCCCGGAAAATGACCTGATCGGGGGAAACAGGGGGTTCAGGAGAGCAGCATCTATCTCTTCAGTTGACCTGGGACTCTCTCAGAAATTCAAGAATACGCTGGTTTTTGTCAATGCGGGATTACCCTTTAAAAATAATATCGTGATCAATGAACAGAATGATATGACTCCGGCCGGGTTTGCCAAGGTCCTATTTTATTTTGGGGCACAGTTTGTGTTGTGATCCTTGCCCGTCAGGGATAAAAAAAGCCACCCGAAGGCGGCTTTAAAGCGTGGAGAATATCGGAGTCGAACCGACGACCTCTTGCATGCCATGCAAGCGCTCTAGCCAGCTGAGCTAATTACCCATTGGGGCAGCAAATATAGGGAATTTTGGGATTCCAGTTCAATCCCCGCTACCCGTTTTCTCTCCCACAAACCAGTGTTCTTTGTTTCGGAACAGCACGTTGAATGTGGTCAGTGAACCATAGCATCTGGTGATGTATTGCTGGAGGTTCACCTTTTCCTCATCGCTGAGATTCTTGTTGCTATTGATGTTCTGCTCCAATACCCGAAGCCGGTCGCGAAGCATGACTATTTTATGAAAAAAATCTTCTACAGGGACTTCTTTTGGTTTGAGCGTTTTGTCTGCCGGTTGAATGATCAGCTTGCCGTTCTGCCATCTTTCCCCCAGGGGTACTACTTCGTTGAATCCTCCCCACATTCTCAAAATGCGCAAAAGGGAAGTTTCAACTTCGCTATGGGTTTCAATTTCTTCCGTAACGTTCTCAGGCTGAATCTCTTCGAGGTGGGAGTCGGTTTTTTCGATCTCCTTCAACCCCTCGTGAATAA
>DATGXN010000332.1:0-10202 GCA_035298945.1 Chitinophagaceae bacterium
AAGGGGAAAGGCGGCAATGAAAAAGAAAAAGAGTAAAAATTTTAATGTCGATTTCATAAGTCAGAAGAAATGCTAAGCTTGAAATTACAAGATAACAAATGTAACTTCTGTAAGGTATGAAGCGCGTTGGGAATACGATCATGCTGCTGAGTATTTTATCGTCAGTTCTGATCCTTACTGGCAAACCCCGGAAGTCTTCTGTAAAAACCCTGCGATCATTTTCTCGTGATAAGCGGGTTGTTGAGATTTATACAGCTCAGCATGTTTCACGCCCATCTCACGGAACCATTTGCACCAGTATTTCTGCATAATGTCAAAGTCCTGGGGATAGGCTTCTTCCGGCCTGCATTCCAGCACCAGTATTTCAAGGTCTTTGAGTCCGGTTGTTGCCGGCATCAACCCGTAGTCGCCTTTATCAAATTCTGCAGCCAGCAGATTGGCATCACGGAATCGCGCAAAATGTTTTGTTCCCCGTTCAATAAAATTATACCTGTTTGAATTGGGTTGCTGTTGTTTGCCATTTTCGTAATACATGTAGCCGTCTGTGAGGATCACCAGGATATTCCGGTAGCTTGTATCCGGTTCAATGCATTTGATCCTGGCCTCGTCTTTCATAAAGCGCCAGATATCTGATCCCGGATATTGACCTGTTGTCTGCGCCAGTGTATAGATATCACTAAGTCCCTTTGCGAAATTCCCTTCAAGCTGCTGGTACGTCAGCTTGTTTTGTTTGGCGGTGGTCATATCGTTCGAACTGACCCAGGCGGCTGACAGTTTTCCTGCAATATCACGGATCTGTTTGTCTGCCGGTTCAGGATGAAAATATACATTGAAGCGGGCTTTGGATTTGAAGGAACCATGGGCCGCCACATTCTTCCTGATAGCAGCAGAAAGGACGTTTATGATACTGATATCGCGATCGGCCTGCATGGGTTGTCGGGTATCATGCTTGCTGTCAATACGATCTGAGAGATCGATAAGCACACTGATGTTCAGGTCTTTTTGAGCCAATGCGGGGACCAGTGGATAGGGGTCAGACTTAGCAGTTTGCTTTGCAGGTTCTTCACCGCAACCCGCCAATAACAAAAGAAAGGGAAATAGGAATTTGTTAAGCAGTCTCATGGATGTACTTGGGTTTTTGGGTATCGAGAAAATTCATCACTGTTTTGCGGGTTTCATTGCGAAGCCCCTCTTTCTGTGAACTGGTAGCCATCAGTCCACCTTCGATATACTGCATCCATCCGCTCATGTAGTGGTAGATCACATACTCCACTTCTCTTGGCCTGAAGAAGACGGCGTTGAGTTCATTTTCAGCAAGTGCTTTATCCCTTTCCTTCCCATGCTGGGATTTATCAAGGGTATCGGCTTCCAGGTTGAGTTTTTTTATTTCTTTATCGATATCCAGCAGCTCTTTCTCTCTCACACGAATGTGTTCACCGGCGTGGTCCAGCTTCCTGTTCTCGGTCATGAATTTCTCAAACAGGAATCCCCAGATCAGGTAAGTGACGAAGCCCGCAAAAATGATCAGCCAGAAATTGATATCAGAGAATGCCGTTCTGTAACTATATGGGGGAAGATTTTCAAGACTATTCAGGGCCTGCAGATCATAGATCTTTTTCACGATCTCGTAGGCAATGATATAGTCGAATACAAAAGTGGCTGCAATAACAAGGCTGAGCTTGATCCATTTTGTAAAATGCTTTTCCTCGAGAAATTTATGCATCAAAATACCGAGGCCCAGAAATATGAATGGCATGGTGATCACTAAAACCAATGCCGGTGCACCTTTCTCCCAGGCATTTGCAATAGCCCTGGGATCGAAAATTGAATTGGCCACATTGATATCATCTGCAGTGAACTGGCGGAAGAAAGCAGAGTAAGATGCCGATGTATAGAAGATCCATAGATATACGGTCAGCAACACCAATACCAGGCCCATGAGCACCAGGCCAAGCTTGCTGGGTTTTTCCTTGTAATGGTCCGGATTTCTCCTGATCTCGCCGATCTCATTTTTCACCTCCTGCATTTTCTTTTCCTGGGCAGGTATTTTCTCTTTCCTGATCCTGTCTGTTTGTTCAGAGAGTTTCTGGATATCGAGTTCGAGTGACACTACCCTGGCACGTACAGGGGCTTTCATTTCGGCCTGCTCTTTTTCGTCGGTCTGGACAGATTTCTTGAATTGCTCCAGCAGTTTGTGGAGTTCCAGTTCAAGGGCTATGGGGTTGGCATTGTGATTTTTCGATTGCAGGAAACCGTATTTCTTCCAGGTGTGGCTGGAAGAATCAGTTCCTTTGGGGATGTTCTGCAGATCAGCTTCATCCGGGTGTAAAAGATTGACCTGCTCTTTTTTGTCTTCTCCGTGAATTCCGTTTGTGGAAGGTTTCTGGAAAAGGGAATCGATGGGCGGAAGGTTGTTTTCTGTCATAGTATTGGTTGAGAACCATAAAATAAAATGTTCGCAGGCAGAAAGGGAAGCGTCCGCCACTTGAATTACCATAATGGATTGTTAACTGTGATGAAAGGGTTTTGTGGTGGGACGATTTTGATCGCTGGCGTTTGTGAAAGATTTAGTAAAACTGCAAATAGTGATCAAAGTCATACCGGAACCGGATCTGATTTGAATACATTTGTAACGATGAGGTATCGCTGGTCCATAGCTTTATTTCTCCTGTTCATATATATTCAACCGGCACGAGCTGTCAGGGAGTTGTTCAAACTTCCCCTGCTTGTGGAGCATTATTTCGACCACCAGGAAGAGAGCAACAAAATGAACCTGGTCAGTTTTCTGGTGTCCCATTATTATACAGAAGACGGTACCGATTATGATGCAAATGAAGACAGCAAGCTTCCATTTAAGTCTTCCGAACAGATCACTGCCGGTGCTTCTATAGCAGTATCACCTCCGGTAAGTTCTGATATACTTACCCGTCCGGATCTTTCGCCTCTCAGGAACTACCTGATCATGGACGATGAGAATATTCCATCAGATCATCTTGATGCCATCTGGCAGCCTCCCCGTCATTGCTGACCTTAGAATCTTGCGCTACACAATTTTTCATTTTCAAATTTCAAGCAATGAACGCAACACATATTCACTTGCTGCTCAATCATTTTCCGATCATTGGAACCCTGATAGGCAGTGCCCTTTTGATCTGGGGATTTATAAAAAAACAGGATAATATAAAGATCGCCGCATGTATTGTTATAGTAGTCATGGCCCTGATGGCGATCCCGGTTTTTCTGACAGGCGAACCTGCGGAAGATGCCGTAGAGAATCTACCAGGTATAGCTGAGAATATCATTGAAGAACACGAAGAAGCCGCGCAGTTTGCCATATGGATACTTGGATTTACAGGGCTCATGGCTTTGGTTTCACTGATCGGATACAAAATGCAGCATAAACTTGTCAAAACCGCTTTCACTTTGACACTGATCCTTTCTGTGCTGGGTTTTGCAGCGATGGCAAGAACTGGTTATACCGGTGGACAGGTCAGGCATACCGAATTACGCAGTGGCGCAATTGTTCAGGGCGAAGGTGCGGGCCAGGAGCCAGGAGGAGACAGTAACAAATCAGCCGGTAAAGAAGAAGATGATGATTGATCAGCAGGAGGGTGGGGTTATCCCACCCTTTCCTTAAATCAGTAAGAGATATACCTGAAAAATGATGTAATTTATCGCTCCATTAAATAGATCGAACAATACCAAAACTCTGATTAATGAACAGTAAACCCAGATCGACCAGTCGCAGGAAATTCATCAAAGCAGCAGGTACTTTATTAGGAGGAATTATTATCGTTCCCCGACATGTTTTAGGAAAAGGATTTATTCCACCCAGTGATAAACTGACCAAAGCCATCATCGGTGTTGGAGGAATGGGCGTAAATCATATACCATATGGTGATACTCCGGTGATCGCAGTCTGCGATGTAAACAAATTGCATTTGGACGCTGCTGTTGCAAAAATAGGCAATGGCGTAAAATCGTTTAAAGATTACCGTGAGTTATTGTTGATGAAGGATGTGGATATTGTGCATATTGCCACACCTCCGCACTGGCATGCGTTAATGTCCATAGATGCTGTGAAGGCTGGGAAAGATGTGTGGTGTGAGAAGCCGATGACCCGCACGATAGGTGAAGGCCGGAAAGTGGAAGAAGCGGTGAAGCAATATGGTAAGATGTTCAGGCTGAATACCTGGTTCCGTTTTGAGGATAATTTTTACGGGATGAAAACCACGGTGAAGCCGATCAAGAAATTAGTGCAGAGCGGTTTACTGGGCTGGCCCCTGAAAGTGACCATCAGTAAGCATACAGGGTTCGACTGGAAATTTTATTGGATAGGGAAAACAGATCTCGTTGAGCAGCCTGTACCTGATTACCTGGATTATGAAATGTGGCTGGGCCCTGCTCCCCGGAAGCCCTATAACGAGCATCGTGTGGGTCAGACATTCCGTGGTTATTGGGATTATGATGGAGGTGGCCTGGGTGATATGGGTCAACACTATATGGATCCTGTGCAGTATTTCCTGGGTAAGGACGATACAAGCCCGGTTTCTGTGGAAGTTGATGCAGATAAACAGGACAAAGATGCAGTAGGCACATTCAGAAGGATCGTATACACTTACGATGATGGTTGCCAGATCATCCTGGATGGTGACGCAAGGGATGTGGGTGCTGCATATATTGAAGGTCCAAAAGGGAAATTATATCCTGAATTCAAATCAGATATCCCTGACCTGGAATCCAAGCTCAGGCAATTCCCCGATCCGGAGCCGCAGGTGATCAGTTTCGTCACCTCAGTGAAAGAAAGGAAAACATTTGCGTTGAATGAATCCAACGGACATCGTTCCTGTACCCTGGTCAATATGGGTAAGATAGCGATGCAGCTGAACCGGAACCTGAAATTCGATCCGGTAAGGCAGGTATTCATCAATGATGATGAAGCAAATAAACTGGCATACCAGGGTATGAGAGCACCATGGCATGTCTGATCTTTTGATCAGCAAAAATGCACCATGACACTGAAAAGTATTCAAACCGAAGTGGATGCGGCTTACCTGTACGATAAGCTGTCAGAGCATGAAGATGACAAACTGGTAGCGAACGTATTCCGGCAGATGAGTGAGATTGAGCAGGGGCATGCCAGGGCATTCATCAGTAAAATGGGTGATGGTGCTACAATGCCACCACCTTCTGCAAGGGCAAAAGTGCTGAACTTCATAGGAAGGATATTTGGATACAGCTATGTTTTGGGTGTGTTGATGGATACAGAGAAATCCATTGCCGGTGCAACGATTGCTGCAAAGAAGAATGCGAAGATCGAAGTCACAGGTACAGAAACCAGTCATGTTAAGATCCTCAATTCTTTGTTGACCAAACAGGGTAAAGTCAAGGGCACTACACTGGCAAGGTTTGAGAAAAGCCATAGGTCAGTTGGAGGAAATGCACTGCGTGCCGCTGTGTTGGGTGGTAATGATGGCCTTGTTTCTAATTTTTCACTGGTCATGGGTATTGCCGGCGCCACCAATGGTGGGCAAGGTGTATTGTTGGCAGGACTGGCAGGTTTGCTTGCTGGCGCCTTATCCATGGCGTTGGGTGAATGGATATCTGTAAAAAGTTCACAGGAATTGTCAGAAAACCAGATGCAACTTGAAATGGATGAATTGATCGCTAACCCTGAAGGGGAGCAACAGGAACTCGCGCTCATCTATATGTCTAATGGAATTCCTGAAGACCAGGCAAAACAAATGGCTGCAGATGTCATGAAAGACCCAAAGCATGCCCATGAGGTGCTGGTCAAAGAAGAGCTTGGCATCAATCCTGAAGAACTGGAAGGCTCAGCTATGGAAGCGGCCGTTTTCTCATTTATATTATTTGCTATAGGTGCTATCATCCCGGTAGCTCCATTTCTTTTCACTACCGGGATGAAGGCAATTTATATCAGTGTGATATTGAGTGCTGCAGGATTATTTCTGATCGGATCTGCTATTACTTTATTCACCGGAAAATCGATCTGGTTTTCCGGCTTCAGGCAGGTGATTTTCGGTTTAATGGCCGCTGCCATCACATTTGGAATAGGTAAACTGATCGGCGTCAGTGTTACCGGCTGATCATTTCAGTGTTTCATCCAGCCATTTATAAAACTCTTTCTGCCAAACCAAAGCAGTTTGTGCATGTAGCACCCAATGGTTCTCATCAGGTAGTACAATGAATTTGCTTTTAATTCCACGGAGCTGAGCAGCCTGGAATGCCTGCATGCCCTGTTCAAGCGGGACCCTGTAGTCTTTGGCACCATGATAGATCAGGATCGGAGTATTCCAGTTGGCAACAAAATTACTGGGGTTGAATTCTTTGTACGATTTCTGCGCTGCTAAGTTTTTTGTATCCCAATATGATCCTCCATAGTCCCAGTCCACAAAGAATAATTCCTCTGTTGAGCCATACATGCTCCGGAAGTCAAAAATGCCGTCGTGTGCAATGAATGTTTTAAACCTGTTCTTATGTATTCCGGCTAGCATGAAAACGGAATAACCTCCATAGCTTGCACCCACACATCCCAGCCTGTTCTTATCAACGAAGGGTTCTTTACTCAGGGCGTCAATAGCATAGAGATAATCCTGCATTACAATGCCACCATGGTCTTTGCTGATTTGCTCGTTCCATTTGGTGCCGTGCCCTGGCATTCCCCGGCGGTTAGGAGCCACAATTATATATCCATTGCTGGCCATAAGCTGCAGGTTCCACCGGAAGGAATAGAATTGCGTAAGTGGAGACTGCGGCCCGCCCTGGCAATACAGTAATGTGGGATATTTTTTGTTCTTGTCGAAATTGGGAGGGTATACTACCCAGACCAGCATTTGTTTTCCATCTATTGTTTTTACAAACCGTCTTTCTGTTTTGACCATACCGATCTTCGCATACGCATCATCGTTTACATGGGTGAGCTGTTTCATATTACCACTGGCAATATCAACAGTATACAATTCAGTAGCATGGTTCATGTCGTTACGGGCAACAACCAGTGTATTCCCATTTTGCCCAATAACGGCAGTAACGTCAAAATCCCCTTTTGTGACCTGGCGGATGGCGGGCGCGATCCTGGTTAAACCCGGATAGATCACATTGAACAATTGCATAGTGCCGTTGATGGGAGCGGTAAAGAACAGGCTTTTGCCATCGCTGGCCCATGCATAAGATTCAACGTGTATATCATCTCTTTGGGCAGTCAGGTTCATAACGGACTTATTGCTCATGTTCATTACCACCAGGTCCTGCTTATCCGCTTCATACCCATCGCGTTTCATCTGCAACCAGGCAAGTTGCCCTGCTGTATTGAATCTGGGGTTGACATCATATCCTTTATTGGCTTCAGAAAGATTGGTTGTTTTCCCTGTGGCCAGATCATAAGCATAGAGGTCTGTATTGGTGCTAACCGCATAGGAGGTACCGTATTTCTTTTTAGCTGCGTAGACGACTGTTTTGCCATCCGGGCTCCAAACATAATCCTCATCACCACCAAATGGTTTGAGTGGCGAATCATATGGTTCGTCTTTCATCAGGTCGATCGGGTCTCCGTTGGCAACGCCGTTAACAAGCGGTTGAAGCATTACGTGATTGTATTTCCCATCTTCCCATTCATCCCAGTGGCGATAGTTGAGCTGGTCATAGATGAGTGCATTTGATTTTGTGAGTTCGGGATAAAAGTCGCTGCCGGTAACGGGTTTGACCTTTACTTCTGAGGTTGTCAGGAGATATTTTCCATCAGGAGAGATCTTTGGGTTATTCAGAAATTCCGCTGTGGAAGTAATAACGCCCGGGGTTCCACCTTCAAGAGCCATTACATATGTTTTTGAACTGCTTTTGTTTTCCGTGATATTGGGAGTGCTTACTGAGTAGACAACATCATTTCCCGCTTTCGATATACCCTTCCCACTCACTCGGCCGAGGCTCCAGAGTGTTTCAGGGGTCATCAGATTCTGGGCAAATAGAAATGAAGACAGGACCATGAAGGCAACAAACAGCAACCGGGATTTCATATAGAAAATATTTGATCAAAAGTAGCAATAAAAAAAGTCCCCCCGTTCCCGGGGAGACTTTGTATTGTGGCTTTTCGAAGAGACTAGCGAGTAGGGGCAATCATCCTTCCGGTAATGCTGTAGCTGCCTACAGAAACTTTGTAAATGATCGAGCTTCTTGCACTGTTCGGTACCAGGTATTCAATCCTGTTCTCAACATTTGCATTGATCTGACCTTTGTTGATCTCTGCAATTCTGCGTCCGCTCATATCGAAGATCTCAACAACTGCTTTACCTGCAACAGGCGAAGTGAAGTTGATGAAGATCCTGTCTGTGAATGGATTTGGATAAGCCTTAACCTTCAGGTCTCTGACAGTTGCCGCTGTAGTTGGTCGTTGGGTGGCAATCAGGTTCGTCAGCAACAATGACTGATCAAGTACAGGCTCACAAGCCCTTGCACATTCATCAAACCCGCGATTGATCGCATCCAGTGTATTGGCCCAGTTGCTTCTTACTGTATTCGAAACCGAACTGTTGATCAATGCAGCGCTCGCAGCGGCATAGATGTCTGCCACACTCATGCCTTTGCCATTTGAGTAGCTGTACTTCGTGCATATTGAAGTAGTGGCTCCTGCACCGCAGTTGGATGCTTTCTGTGTCCAGAGTTCTCCGGAAGCAGGCATTACGTATTTGGCGAGTTCTGGATTGAGACCCATATTCAATGCCAGTGTCAGCAATTGCGCCAACAATGTATTCTTGTATGTGGAATTTGGCAGTTTGAATGAAGTATACACTCCGCTGGGTCCACCGCTTGGAAGGAAGTTTATAATATTATCCGGCGTCAGCGATCCCATTGGAATATTACCAGCCATGGTTGGCAGCGATGGGCTGGCCAGTGCAAACTGAATGGTCTTGTTGACCCTCGAACTTACACAGTTAGTGCCATCTTTATAGCTGGCATTGCCGCCACCGTCAGGATTTGTGGTAAGGCCTTCATCGTTACCAAAATAGCCTTGTGTGTATGTACAGAAGTTTCCGCATACCTGTGACTGGATGGTTACCGATGTTGTAGTGATACATTCGTTTGCATCTTTCACAGTAAAGTTGTGTGTACCGGCACCTAATGAGAATATATAGGTATCTCCAAACGCACCATTGTCGTATTTGTACTTATACGGAGGTGTACCGCCAGAAGCAGTGATAGTAACGTTTGTTTTCTCATCAGTACATACTTTCTCCTTATCAGCTTTCGCTTCGGCAGTTAATGATGTTGCAGGTTCTTTGATCTCAGCCTGTTGGGAAGTCACACAGCCGTTTTCGTCTCTTACATACACGGTGTATGTTCCTGCAACAAGGTTCTCGAATTCAGTTTTAACGGAATAAGAGCCTTCATCCAGTTTATATTCAAGAGTGCCTGTGCCGCCTGACCCCTGGGCTTTTATCATTCCGGACTCATAGCCCTTGCAAAGTACATCGGTTGGTGTAAGTATAAGTTCAAGAACAGGTGGTTCTTTGATCTCTACTTTTTCTGATGTTTCACAACCATTGGCATCTTGCACATAAACAGTGAATGTGCTGGCGGGGAGTTCAGTGAATTCGTCACCTGTTCCAAATCCGCCATCTTCCAACTGGTATAGATAAGTTGGCGTACCACCAGATGCTACAGCTTTAATGGATCCTGTTTTTGCACCATTGCAGAGTATGTCTGTGGGTGTAAGTTGAAGGCTCAGAGCTGCATCGGGCTGATTGATGGTCACTTGTTTGGATGTTTCGCATCCATTTTCATCTTTCACATATACGGTATACGTGCCCGCCTCCAGTTTATCGAACAGGTCCACACTTGAATATTCTGCGCCTTCCAGTTTAAATTCATAATTGCCTGTACCACCTGATCCTGTGGCTTTGATAGATCCGGTCTTATCACCAAAACATTTTACAGCTGTTGGATCGAGGGTGAGATCTACAGGAGATCCGGGTTCGATCAAGGTTGCTGTCTTGAATGTTTCGCATCCATTGGCATCCTGGATATAGACGGTGTAAGTGCCGGCGATAAGATCATTGAATATATTGTTGTTGTCAAAAACACCATCGTTCAGTTTGTATTTGTAAGGCTCAACTCCTCCGGATCCTGAAGCAGTGATCGACCCTGTATTGGCCCCATAGCAGGCCACATCTTTCTGCGACAGAGAC
>DATGXN010000333.1:0-3024 GCA_035298945.1 Chitinophagaceae bacterium
GGTTGCAGGTTGCAGGTTGCAGGTTGCAGGAAGAATAAAACATGCAAAATACGAGGATTTCACCATGGCGTTCACAATCGTGTGATTGAAATTTGTGCATGGATACACTAAAGCGTTGGCGAGTTTCAGAACTTGCTTTTGAACAGCAGGCAGAAGTTTTTACTCTTTCGAAAATTTTCCCCAAAGAAGAGTTGTACAGCCTTACAAGCCAGGTCAGACGTTCATCGCGTTCGGTTTGTGCAAATCTCTCGGAAGCCTATAGAAAAAGAAGATATCCGCCGCATTTCATTTCTAAATTGACAGATGCTGATGCTGAAAATGCCGAAACAGATACGTGGTTGGATATCGCATTGTCTTGTGCCTACGCGGATGATCAACAAATTGAAAAGATCAAAAACCTGAATGCCCAGATTGGAAAGCTCCTTGGGTATATGTTACAAAACACGGAGGATTACTTGCATAATCCCTAGCTGTAAATTGGGGATAATTATCGACCTGCAACCTGTAACCTGCAACCTGAGCTGTAAATTTCTCTTAAGGAGGAATGGTACTCTGCCACCTGCAACCTGCCACCTGCAACCTGCCCTAGAAGTCTCGGTTTACATTAAACTGCTCCAGTTCCTTGGCAACTGCACTCAGGAAAGTGGATCCCAGGGCTCCATCGATGATACGGTGATCGTAAGACATCGATATGTACATCATATGCCTGATCGCAATACTGTCGCCCTGTTCCGTTTCAATAACAACCGGTCTTTTCTTGATGGCACCTGTGGCCAGTACAGCAACCTGGGGTTGATTGATGATGGGTGTACCCATGAGGCTGCCAAAAGTACCCACATTGGTGATGGTAAATGTGCCGCCCTGGGTGTCTTCGGGTTTGAGCTTACTATTTCTAGCTGCATTGGCTAAATTGTTCACCTGGCGGGTCAGGCCTACCAGGTTGAGCTGGTCTGCATTCCTGATCACCGGAACAATGAGGTTACCGGAGGGCAGTGCAGTAGCCATGCCGATATTGATATCCTTTTTTACAATGATATTATTTCCTTCAACACTCGAATTCAGCCAGGTGTATTTCTTGAGGCATTTTACAATGGCCTCTATGAACAGCGGGGTAAACGTGATCTTGTCGCCTTCTCGTTTTTCATATTCTTTCTTGATCTTCTCCCTCCATATCACCATGTTTGTTACATCGGCCTCAACGAAACTGGTCACATGAGCGCTGGTGGCTTTACTGCGGATCATATGGTCGGCAATCACCCTTCTCATCCTGTCCATTTCCACGATCTCTGCATTGCCTGAATAACTGATCACAGGTGCGGCACCATGGTCTGCCGGAGCCTGCTGTACCTGCGTTGGTACCATCGCCTGGGACTGAGGTTGAGAACTACGGGGAGTGGTTGCAGGCCTTCCGGATCTTCTCGCTGATACATAATCCAGAATATCTTTTTTGGTCACCCGCCCTTCATTGCCTGTGCCCGGAATGGTCTCGAGGTCACTCATGCTGATCCCTTCGCTGGCAGCTATATTCAACACGAGCGGGGAATAGAATCTGACTGCCTGAGGCCTACTGATATTGATCGCTGCCGGCTGGTATGGAACATCTTCGGTTTCCACCGGCTGATCATGCACAGGGGCTGGTTTGGGCTGCGGTGCTGGAGCGGCGGCAATGGGTGCCTGTTGTTGTATGTTAGAGAATCTTGCGCCTTCGGTTCTGATCTTTGCGATCACTGAGCCAATGGGAACAACATCATTTTCTGCAAAAAGTATTTCTTCCAGTGTGCCTTCGGCGGTGGAAGGGACTTCTGTGTCAACTTTATCGGTAGCTATATCCAGTACGGTTTCGTCCAGTTTAACTTGATCTCCGGGTTTTTTATGCCATTTCAGTATCGTCGCTTCCATGATACTTTCACCCATTTTTGGCATTACCAGGTCAACTAATGACATATGCAATCTGTTTAAATTCTATGAACTGCCATGGCGGGCAGGAATCGGCCAAAGGTAAAGAAATCGGGTTAACCCTGACTTCCATTTAAAATGAATTTACGAAGCACATTAAGGGCATGGGTGCCCGTCAGTTCCATATTACGCTGCCTGTCGAAACGGAAATGAAAATGATGTGTTTCTGTTTTTTCTGCATTTCCAACACCCACCCAAACAGTGCCTACGGGTTTTTCAGGCGTTCCTCCATCAGGGCCCATGATGCCGGTGGTAACCACCGCATAATCTGTCTTGAGCAATTTCAAAGCGCCTTTAACCATCTGAGATGCTGTTTCCTTACTCACAGCCCCGAAATTCTTCAGCACCTGGGCATCTACCTGCAAAACATCTTCCTTAACAGCGTTGGCATAGCTGACCACCGAACCTTTAAAATATTCACTGCTGCCGGGAACTGAAGTGATCAGGTGTGCAATATAACCCCCGGTGCAACTTTCAGCAGTGCAGAGGGTTTTACCATTTTTCTTCAGCAGCCTCCCAATGACTTGTTGCATGGAAAGGTCTTCATCAACTACCATCACATCACTCAGCTTGCTTTTCAGCATATCAAACTCAGCCTCGAGCTCCGCCATGAGTTTTTCGCTTTTGCCCCTTGCGGATAAGCGAAGTTTGACCATGCCATAATTGGGCAGGTAAGCCAGTTTTATATTGGTGGGAAGTTGAGTTTCGAAATCCGTGATCCTCTCGGCCAGGAAGGATTCTCCAATGCCGGCAGTAAGCAAAGTTCTGTGTATGATCGGCGGCAGTTGGAAGAGCTGTTGCAAAGATGGCAGAACGTCCTGGATCATCATCCCTTTCATTTCATGGGGCACACCCGGCATGCTGACATAGATCTTACTGTCTTTTTCAAACCACATCCCCGGGGCCGTACCTCTTTTATTCAGGATCACCCGGCAGATATCCGGAACTTCGGCCTGTTTGAGATTACGGTCCAGCATTGGCCTTTTGAGAATGTTCTGGAATATGTTCTTCACATTGGCCAGCGCATCTTCATTGACTATCAGCTTGCCTCCAAAATACTGGCACAAC
>DATGXN010000334.1:0-14124 GCA_035298945.1 Chitinophagaceae bacterium
AGGTAAGAATGATTACCGGAATCGATACGCAGAAAATAGATGATGTATAAAATATGTGTGGTGAGAAAACAGGATAAGCCAAGTATGAAGTAAAGGCTATCGATATGGTCGAACATCAGGAAAATATCACCCAGCCAGGAAAAGAATAATGCCGCGATGATCAGCCTGGAGAACATCGTTTTATTGTCTTGCTCCCCAATATAGGCCCAGATCAGCACGGGCATCAGCAAGGGTTTTGAAAATACCCTGTTAGGGTTTTCCGTGATCAACAAGAAGAGGTCAATGGCTGTTACTACGAACAGCAGTAAAAAGATCCACCTGTTTTTTAAAGACATGCTATTGTTTTTCGATCCAGACTTTTCTCGCAAAGAACCTGCTCAGGGAGTCGCGGTATTTTGCTGTGTCGGCCAATGGCGCTTTAATAGGGAAGGATATTTTAAAGTCAACAGAATCATTGGTTTTCATCACTACCTGGTGGCCCCATTCTCTAAGATCGGCATATCTTTTTATCGCACGGTCTTTTTTCGCAACTTCAATCACAACATAAAAACTGTCTGCTGCCGCAGTAGCCGGCACTATAGTTTTTGTGCTGTCTGGTGTTTTTTGTAAAGAATCAACAGGAACTATAATATTGCTGGCAGTGTCTTGCTGTTGGGTGGGCGGATTGCTCAGTTTCAGGTTATCACTTGTTTCTTTGGAGGAATGGTTGTAAAAATAATAGACTACCAAACCCAATATGCCGAGGGCAACAACAGCCAGGAAAAACAGGGTCAGGTTCCGGGAACCGGACTGCCTGTTGACTGTGGGCTTAAGGTAGTTATCGTCAAATCTTACGGCTTCGCCGGGCTCTTCCAGCCTTTTTTCATGCTCACCCCGGTTAATTTCGTCCACCAGGGGAATGTATTCAACCTCGTTTCTATGGTTTTTTTGTAAGGTTCCGATCCCTTCGATCATGAAAGGCTTACTGATATTCATAAGCTGTTTACCCTGGATGATCAGCGAGTCCAGATCGGCTGAAGCGAGCGGTTTGATCTTCCCGGTTTCGGAAGAGATGGCGGCAATAAGTTCAGGATCTTCGGGAGTGGCAGGATCGAGAATGAATTCAACCGATCCCTGGGGGAGGATGATCTTTTTCTCGTCGTCAGAAATAGTATAAGATCCGGTCAGGTTAAAGGTCCCCAGGCCGGTTAATTGTAACTTCTTATGTGACAGGAGGTAATTGAGGAGTATGTCGGAAACTTTCACAGGAAACTAGTTTAACCGCTATAAGTAATTGGATATGAATATAAACGATTTTTTGCTGGGAATATTATGTTGAAGACCTTTGCCCTATGCTTACAAAGGAAGAATTGGATTTTGTAAAGTACTGGGAGGCGAACCGGGAGAAGCAAAGTACCCTGAAATACCAGTTGATGTTTGGTCTTCCCCTGGGTGTACTGGTATCACTTCCTATCCTGATCAACTTCCTGATGGCCAGGTTCTGGTACAGGAGGGCAGACGCCGTGGGAACCAGCCAGTTCAATCCCCTGGTACTGGTGTTTGCCGTAGTGATCATCGCCGTTTTTGTGGGGATATTTTATAAGAAATTCCAGTGGGAAAGAAACGAGCAACGCTACCTTGAACTGACACGCAGAAAAAACTGATACAGTTGTTAAAAAACCCTTTAGGGTTAAAACCAGTCTCCAACTAAGCCTTCCTCCCATTATCTTTGCGCCTTGAATAACCAGAACATGAAAAAATTCAGCTTACTATTAGTATTATTCGTTACCCTGTTTGCGGCTTGCAAGAAGAAAGAGGAATGCCCTTATACCCAATCCACCCAGGTGGCGCCAGATTCTGAAGTGGCAGCTGTTCAGCAATACCTGACTACCAATAATATCACCAACGCTACAAAACACCCCAGCGGATTCTTTTATTCGATTGACCTGCCCGGTACCGGTTCTACTCCTACCATGTGCAGCCAGATCGGCATACTGTATAAAGGCCAATTGACTAACGGGACCGTATTTGATGAAACCACCAACGGTCAGATCAGGGTTTTCACGCTGGGCGAACTGATCCCGGGCTGGAAACTGGGTATTCCGCTGATCATGCCCGGTGGCAAAATAAAACTGTACATTCCCCCAACGCTCGGATATGGTGCTAACGCCATTAAAGATAACCAGGGTAATGTAGTGATACCAGCCAATTCCATCCTCGTGTTCGAAGTGGAATTGAAGGCCATGGGATAAATAAAATTCAAACGCTTGCCACACGAAGCCATTTCTGTTTTCGACATGTTCAAGATAGGGGTGGGACCTTCCAGTTCACATACCCTGGGACCCTGGCGTGCTGCCCAGAAGTTCTGCAACATGCTGAAAGAGAAAGAGCTGCTGTACAAGGTAAAAAGCATCGAAATTCTTCTTTACGGCTCACTCGCGAAAACAGGTAAAGGCCACGGTACAGATGTGGCCATTCAACTCGGCCTCAGCGGTGATGATCCGGTCAGTTTCGACGTGGACCAGATTCACAGTAAGATCAGGGATATCAGGGACATGAAGATCCTCCTGCTGGATGGTAAACATGAAGTGCCATTTAATCCCGATGAGGATATAGAATTCTTTTTTAATGAGACCCTTCCTTATCATCCCAATGCCATGACCCTGATGGTGGACCTGGGGCATGGTGAAGCTATCGCTGAAACATATTATTCCATTGGAGGAGGTTTTGTAGAGAAAGAAGGCGAGTTGAGATCTGCTAAAGATGATATTCAGCTTCCTTTTCCCATTGATACGGCGGCTGATCTCTTGCACTGGTGCATGAAAACCGGCATGAGCATCCACGAAGTAGTGCTTGAAAATGAACTCGCCTGGAGGCCGGAAACAGAGACCCGCAAGGGATTACTGGAGATCTGGAAAGTGATGAAGGCCTGCATTTACCGGGGTACGCATACAGAGGGCGTACTTCCCGGAGGACTATCAGTTAAAAGAAGGGCGGCGGAACTCAATCGCAAACTGATCCATGGCAGGCACTATACCGATTACCCCGGGTGGGTGGCCACCATTCGCCAGGGTGGTCAGGATTTCAGGTATATCATCGACTGGGTAAGTTGTTTTGCACTGGCGGTAAATGAAGAGAATGCCTCATTTGGAAGGGTGGTGACTGCGCCTACTAACGGTGCTGCCGGTGTTATCCCTGCCGTATTACAATATTATATTGCCTTCTGTGACGGGAATCATGAAGATAAGGTGATCCAGTTCTTATTGACTGCTTCTGAAATCGGAAGCATTTTCAAAAAAGGTGCTACCATCTCTGCTGCCATGGGAGGTTGCCAGGCCGAGATCGGCGTTTCTTCAGCCATGGCCGCGGCAGCCCTTACTGAATGTATGGGCGGCACGCAACGGCAGTGCATCATGGCCGCGGAAATTGCGATGGAACATCACCTGGGTATGACCTGCGACCCCATCGGAGGACTGGTCCAGATACCCTGTATAGAAAGAAATACCATGGGGGCTATAAAAGCCATCACGGCTTCACAATTGGCCCTGCAGAGTTCACCGGATTTTGCAAAAGTATCGCTGGATGCGGTGATCAGAACCATGTGGGAAACTGCGAAAGATATGAGCCATAAGTACAAAGAAACGGCCGATGGGGGCCTGGCGGTTCATATCCCGCTCAGTTTAAGTGAATGCTGACCAGGTTTTTTAACTGCTTGTTAAAAGATCAATTTTTTTTGTATTTTTTTTCCTGAAGGCTAAACAATTTGCCTTCAGGCTTGTAATATGTCGAATCAATCATAAAACGCTTGCTTGTTTAATTAAACAACGGGTTAACTTTCTTTGGAAAAACGGAGCTGATGGCAGAACAATCAACAGGGATCAAAATGAATCCCATAGGGAGAATATTGCAGGTACTTAAACTGGAGAAAAAGGAGATCACCGCGATCTACTTCTATGCCATTTTAAATGGTATAGTCCAGCTATCCCTTCCTTTAGGGATACAGAGTATTATCAGCTTTGTACTGGGCGGTTCCATTTCCACTTCTCTTGTTATCCTTATCATTCTGGTAGTACTTGGGGTGCTTTTCAATGGCTTTTTATCGGTGAACCAGATGAGGCTGAACGAAAAAGTGCAACAGAAACTGTTTGTGCGGTACTCTTTTGAATATGCCAACAGGATCCCCAAGCTGGATCTGCAGAGTGTAGACAGTTTTTATCTTCCTGAACTGGTGAACCGTTTCTTCGACACCATTTCCCTGCAGAAAAGCATTTCAAAACTCTTATTGGAAATACCTACAGCCAGCATACAGATCCTGTTCGGTACCATTCTACTTTCTTTCTATCACCCCGTATTCATAGTGTTCAGCCTGGTGCTGATCTCACTGGTTTCTGTGATCCTTTACTTTACCAGTCCCAGGGGCCTCTCCACTTCTATTGAGGAAAGTAATTATAAATATAAAGTGGCCGGATGGCTGGAAGAACTGGCCCGCGTAGTGAGAAGTTTTAAATTTTCAAAAGGGACCTTACTCAACCTGAAGAAAACTGATGAACTGGTGGGTGGCTACCTCAATGCCAGGACGGCCCATTTCAAAGTCCTCCTTTTTCAATACTGGACCCTGATCGGATTCAAGATGCTGATCACGGCAGCTATGCTGATCGTGGGTAGTATACTGCTGATCAACCAGCAGCTCAACCTCGGGCAGTTCATTGCGTCTGAGATCGTGATCCTGCTGGTGCTGAATTCTGTTGAGAAGCTGATCGTGAACCTGGATAAGGTCTATGATGTACTCACCTCGGTGGAGAAGTTGAGCAAAGTGATCGATCAGCCGGTTGACGCAGAAGGGAAGATGCAGCTTATGGATCGGATAGAAGGGGTAAGCGTGCAGGTGCAGGGCCTCAGTTTTAAATATGACAAAAGACCTGTGTTGAAGAATATCAGTTTCAATGTAGAACCTGGACAAAAAGTTGCCTTGATAGGTGAAGATGGTTCAGGCAAATCCACCCTGTTGCGTGTGCTTAGCGGTGCTTATAAGAATTATGAAGGAGGGATCCTGCTGGATAATGTTCCGCTGAAGAATTATCATTCAGACAGTGTAAGAAAGAACACAGGTATACTGCTCAGCCAGCAGGATATTTTCAACGGCACCATACTGGAAAATATCACCATGGGTAATAACGAGATCTCGCCCAATGCCATCATGTTATTGTCAGAAAAAGTGGGCTTGAAGAATTTTTTGGAAGAGCAGCATGAGGGATTTGAAACAGTACTTGACCCTGTGGGTAAACGACTGTCCAGGAACATCATCCAGAAGATCCTGTTGCTGCGTGCGTTGGTGAATGATCCAAGGCTTTTATTGTTGGAAGAACCCTGGTCCAACCTGGATGAATCGCACAGGAGATCGATACAGGAATATCTTTTCGAGAATAACAAGGACTGCACTGTGGTGGTGGCAACCACTTCAGACGATGAATTTGTTTCCAAATGTGATAAGGTATTGTATTTGAAAGATGGCCAGCTTGTTGACGCAGGAAGCTGGGATGAAACCCGAAAAAACTAAACTGATTCTTAATGGCAATTGATTTTATTCACCAGGACATGGCGCACCAGTGCGAAAAACTGGATTTGAAATCGTACAACCAGATCTATCGCATACGTAAGAAAAGTTATGTCAAACGATGGGTGATCTCGTTTCTGATCTGCCTGGGGATCATTTTATTTCTTCCCTGGACGCAGAATATCAGGGCACGCGGATCTGTTACCACCCTGAGGCAGGAACAGAGGCCGCAGCAGTTTCCTACGATCATCCCCGGACGTGTTGTCAAATGGCATGTGAAGGAAGGAGATTATGTGAAGAAGGGTGATACGCTGGTGCAGATCGGCGAGATCAAAGACGATTATCTTGATCCCTCTCTGGTAAAACGAACGGGGGAACAGCTCGATGCCAAGAAGCAGGCCAATGAAAGCTATCAAAGCAAAGTCAATGCTACGGGCCAGCAGATCGCGGCATTGGCGGAGGCCAGGGATCTGAAAATGGCGGAGCTCGACAATAAGATAGACCAACAGTTGATGAAGATCAGGAGTGACAGTGCAGACCTGGTGGCCGTGCAGAATGATCTCAATATTAAAGCAGAGCAATTCAAAAGGCAGCGTGTAATGTATGATTCCGGCCTGGCTTCACTGGTACAGTTGGAGCAGAGGAACCAGGCATTCCAGGAAGCGACTGCAAAAAAGATGAGTGCCGAGATCAAGTTTTCCAATGCGAAACAGGAACTGATCAGGTTGAAGATCGAAAGGAACGGGGAGATGCAGCAATACGCAGAGAAAATATCAAAAGCTGAGGGCGATAGGTTCCAATCCATTTCGCAGATCCAAACTGGCCAGGGTGAGATCGCAAAATTGGAGAATCAGTATATGAACTACAATATACGCAGTGGGTTATACACCCTGATCGCACCGCAGGATGGGCAGGTGGTGCAGGCCAAGAAAGCGGGTATAGGTGAGATCCTGAAAGAAGGAGACGTGATTGTGGAGATCATACCCACCAATGTAGAATATGCGGTAGAGATGTTTGTGAAACCGGTGGATCTGCCATTGATCTCGAAGGGGCAGAAGGTGATGTTCTTATTCGATGGATTTCCTGCTGTTGTTTTCAGTGGCTGGCCCAATGCCTCGTACGGAATATTTGCCGGTGAAGTGGCAGCAGTGGAAAGCGGTGTGGGCACCAATGGCAAGTTCAGGCTCCTGGTCAAAGAGAAACCAGGAGAGAAACCATGGCCCAGGGAACTCATGATGGGCACAGGAGCTCAGGGCATAGCCTTATTGAAAGATGTTCCGATCTGGTATGAATTATGGCGTAACATCAACGGGTTCCCGCCCGATTATTACAAATCAGAAGTGGCCGTAGATAACAAACTGACCGGAAAAAAATAGTGCCTGTTTAATGAAAGCATTTATTCTTGTTGTACTGATCGCAATGAGCATTGGTTCGAAAGCCAATGATACGCTCCGGTATTTATCTGAGGAAGAATTTATTCATATTGTCAGAACCTATCATCCGGTAGCTAAACAGGCGCAGTTGATGGTTGACCGGGCAAAAGCAGAACTGACGGCATCAAGGGCTGGATTCGATCCGGCATTCTACCTGCAGACCGACAGAAAAACATTTGACGGTAAAACCTATTACGATTATTTCAATCCCGAACTTAAAATTCCTACCTGGTATGGTATAGAATTAAAAGCAGGACTTGAAGAGAATCTTGGAGACAATACAAATCCAGAGCTGACCAAAGGCCAGTCGAGCTATGTAGGTGTTTCAGTGCCGTTGGGAAAGAATCTTTTAATGGATAAGCGCCGTTCGGTATTGAGGCAGGCAAAATTATTCAGGGATCAAAGCAAGGCGGAGCGATTGTTATTGATCAACGATCTGTTGAACGATGCCTATGAGTCTTACTGGTATTGGGTGAAGCATTATGAAGTATATAAAATACTGAATGAAGCGGTGACAGTGAATGAACGCAGGTTGAACCTGG
This sequence comes from Chitinophagaceae bacterium, assembly GCA_035298945.1. GTDB lineage: Bacteria > Bacteroidota > Bacteroidia > Chitinophagales > Chitinophagaceae > Pollutibacter. The sequence goes on from DATGXN010000334.1 coordinate 7,509, forward strand.
TTAAGCTGGGATTCAGGCAGGGCGACAGGCCTGCCATTGATACTACTGAGGCATTGGCCCAATTGCAGTCTTTTCAACTGGCCCGGAATGAGGCCCTGCTTGATTTCCGCAACTCAGGCCTGATGCTTTCGAATTATTTATGGACTGCTGTAGATTCGCCTTATTATCTCCCCGTGGATGTGGTGCCCGACAGTAGTTGGAAAACTTTGAAGATCGAGAATGCCGGTCTCCCTGTACTCGATGAGTTGATCAATATTGCACGCAATGAGCATCCCAAGCTGGCATCCTATGATTTCAAGTTGCAGATGCTTGACATAGAAAAAAAGCTGAAGTTCCAGAGCCTGCTACCCACTTTGAATGTGAATTACAATATCCTCAATTCGGGATATAATGTATTCAAGGATGCCAGTACGGCCTTGTACAGGAACAATTATAAATTCGGGATCGATTTTGGGTTACCGCTGAGGCTTTCCCAGGGCCGGGGTGATTATAATGCTGCTAAAATAAAAATTGCAGAAACCAATCTTGACCTGGTTCAGACCAGGCTGGCCATTGATAACAAGGTGAAGTATCATTTTAATGAACTGGCCACGCTGCAGTCACAGGTACGCATAGCCGAAGATAACCTGGAGAATTACCAGCGCCTGTTCCGGGGTGAAGACACGCGCTTCAGAATAGGGGAGAGCTCGCTATTTGTGTTGAATACCAGGGAAAACAAAGTGCTCGAAGCGCAGCAGAAGCTCACGGAACTCAAAACGAAATTCTTTGTCAGCTATCGGAGAATTGTTTGGTCAACGGGTCAGCTGAGATGAATTCATCACATTCCCCACATTACTTCACATTGATCACATTATACAGCGTGTCTCTCTCCACCGGCACTCTCTTCGCCTGCTTAATAAGATCTATGATCTCTGTTGTGGTCATGGAAGGATTTTGTTCTTCGCTGCCAGCCATGGAATAGATCTTGGTGGAATCGTCGATGGTGCCATCGAGATCATTAACACCAAAAGAAAGTGTCAGTTGCGCATTCTGGCGGCCCAACATGGGCCAGTAAGCTTTGAGGTGCGGGAAATTATCCATGAAGATCCTCGCTACGGCATACACTTTCATATCCTCCACAATAGATACTTCCGGGATATTGCTCATCTCATTATCCTTGTTCCTGAACTTCAAAGGAATGAAGCAATTGAATCCCCCGGTTTCATCCTGCAGGGTTCTCAGCCTGTCCATATGATCTACCCGGTGGGCATAGTTTTCAACATGGCCATAGAGCATGGTAGCATTGGTATGCATGCCAAGTTTATGGGCAGTGGCATGGATGTTCAACCATCCTTCTGCATTGACTTTATCGGCACAGATCTGTTCCCTGATCTCAGCATCGAAGATCTCTGCACCACCACCGGGAAGGGATTGAAGACCTGCGTCTTTCAGGAACTGAAGTCCTTCTTCCACGGTCATCTTGGCCTTCCTGAACATATAGTCCAGCTCAACAGCTGTAAATCCTTTGATATGCAGATCAGGCCGGTGGGCTTTTATCTTTCTTAGTAAGTCTGCGAAATAATTGATGTCCATTTTGGGGTGAACGCCACCTACAATATGGACTTCAGTTACGGGCTTACCGTCATAACTTTTCACGATATTGAGCATGTCTTCAATGCTCAATTCCCATCCTTCTTCTTTATGTGCATATAACCTGGAATAAGAGCAGAATTTGCAGGAGAATACGCAAACATTAGTGGGTTCTATATGGAAATTCCTGTTATAGTAGGTATTGTCGCCATGTTTTGATTCTCTTACATAATTGGCAAGGGAACCCAGGAAAGGCAGTGAGCCTTCTTCAAACAGCGTGATAGCGTCTTCTTTCGTGATCCTGGTACCATTCCTGACTTTGTTGGCAATTTCCTGTAGATCGCCTGAAACTGATTCCAGTGTGAAAACGGCGGGAGCCTGTGATGTGATCATAAATCGGATTTCAAAATTCAGTGCAAAGGTACGGCTTAAAAGCCTTTTAGCAGCTTTTCGGTGACCACTTTGTCTTTGTAACTCAGTTTTACAAAATACATCCCTGCCGGTTTGGAGGAGAGGTCAATTTCAAGGTAATGATCCCCTCCGGAGCTGGATTTATGATACATCAGCTGCCCTATGCCATTGAATATTTCTATTCCGATCAGTTCTTTGGCATCGGGGTAATGCTGGATAATGAACTTGCCCGTGAACGGGTTTGGAGAGATCAACAGGCCTTTGTTTTTGAGCTTGGCCGGTACTTGTTTGGTGAAAATATTGACCTGGTCCAGGTAGATATTGTTGATGCCCTGGGATCGGTTTCTGAATATCGCAACGAAGCTGTTATTCCTGCCCAACAGTTCAGTCAGGTCTATTTTTTCTGATCGCCAGTCGGCTCCGGAAAAAGGAATATAATCAGTCGTCAGGGGAAGCAGGTTGTCACTTATGGTCTGCAATTGTTTCCCCCATTTCCTGTAAACTGAACTCAGGGTTTTGCCGCAGTCTGTAGATACAAATATTTCAAGAGTATCTGTAGATGCCGGATCGGGCTTTGCCGGATCTGACCCAACGGCAGCCAGTTCAAAACTCAGGAAAATAGAATCTGCATTCAGGTAGCTGACGATAGGACTCACTAGTTCGTCATGATCGCCATTCAGTTTGTTGTTGTAGTTATGGAAATAGGCTGATCCAATTCCATTGTCGGCGCTGGTGTTGAATCTTTCCCAGGCCCGGCCTCCGCCTTCATTGATCGAGGTCCACTGTACTGGTGGAAATTCAAGGGTCTCAAAACCCTGCATCAATGGAATATCGAGGGCCTGTTTCACCTGGAATGAGATCTTAAGCGAATCATTGGCGCTATTGTTATCAACGGTCTGATTGGGATTGAGTCCGTATACCGTGATGCTATGCTCACCAGCAGACAGTATGGTTTCAGGCATGGTGATATAGCCCACTTCTTTTCTTGCTAAAACACCCTGCCAGTTCACGGTACGGAACAGGTCGCCATTGATGCTGTACATGAAGGTGGCTGACCTTATAGTATCAACGCCAAGATTAGTGAATGCCACTACAGGCTTCAAGGAGGTATTACAAACAAAATAAGCGGGGGAAGATATTTTTGCAATGGCCAGATCCAGTTTGGGAAGCGATGCGGCATTGATATTGATATCGTCCAGGTAGACCATGTTTCCAAAACCATTGATATTCCGGAACGCAATGATGATGCTGGATGATTTCGCAAAGCTGTTCAGGTCGATCGTTATCTTCCTCCATTCATTTTTAGTGGGGACAAATCCGGTGTTGACATTGCCTTCGCGGGTGGCGATCTCGCGGGTGTTCTTTCTCCAGACCGACTGATAATTATTTCCACAATCGCTGGAAACCAATACCTCAAGCGTATCTACATTATCAAGGTCAAACATGGCAGCGGCATAGTAGAAGCTGAGTTCAAGTGAGTCGGATCCAGCCAGTTTGATCAACGGGGTACGCAGATCTGCATAACGGGATGGCTGGTTCTGGTCAAAGTTGTTGAAGAATACGGAGCCCGTTCCCGTCTTCGCCGCGTTGGTGGTTCTTTCCCAGTTGGCAGCAGGAGATAAATTGGTCTGCCTCGACCATCCAATAGCCGGGAAGAGAATATTTTCAAAACTTTCAGACAACGGCAGAGAAATACCCTGACCTATAGAAGTTGTAGTGCTCAAAGAATCATTTGTACCGTCATCGTCATTAGCCAATCCATTGATCGCACTGATCTTTACGCTAAAGCTGGCGTTGCCGGTTGGAAATGTGGTGAAAGGTAGTTTGACCTGTTTCTCTTCACCTGCCAATAAATTGCCGCTCCAGTTATAGGTTAATGCAAGGTCTGAATTGACCTGGTAGGTTATTACAAAAGAATTCACGGGATTTAAACCTGCATTCCTTACCGTGACCAAAGGCTCCACTGAAGTTTTGCAAGAACTTTCGCAGGAATTGGGTTGGTCAATGGATACGAGTTTGGCATCAGTTTGTTTGGGTTTACCCAGTTTGATGGAGAAGATTTTTGTACCCCATCCATTGGGACTGCCATACATCCCACAGAACCAGAACAGGGAATCATTGACGGGGTCAGGTGCTATTTCACTGTAATCGCCCCATCGATTTCCAAAACTTCCGAATCCGGTTCCTTTCACCGCGATGGTTTCTTCATAACTCATAGCATTGAGCGGATCGGATGTATTTCTTCCAGTGAAACCTATGGATGCAAATGAAGTGGCACTGCTGACATTATAGGCCATGGCGATCTGCCCGAAACCATTCAACGTGATGGCACCCATGAACCTGAATTTATTGGCCGGGTCAACACATGGAATAAGGTCCTGCGGTGCAAATGTGCCCTGCTGGTAATTCTGCCAGGCTCCTCCGTTTCGTCTCAGCTCATACCATCTTACACCTGCCACACCGGTTCCCGTTGCGTCTACTGTATGATTGGCTACGATGGATTCGTGGGTTCCGAAATTCCGGTAATAAGGTCTGTTCATCACCCTGTTGCTCACCACATCATAGCCCTGTCCACTGGCAGAGGGCGCACAGTTACGCGCAATACAAACATCTGATTTGAATGGCGCCGCCGGCAGGCTCTGAATTACACCAGCAGTGGATTTAGAGGGATCTGCAAAATTCACTTTGAATCCTACTAATCCGAGGCTGTCAGTATCTGTAGCCGATGCTGAAAAATTATCGTCTGAAAAATAAAGAAACAATCCCGGCGTACCGGCAGGGGGCGGAGTTGAACCCGATAATGAAACCGGACAAAGGGAATTGTATTTACTATCCGTATCCACCAGCCTTATTCTTTGCACCGTGGCCACAGCAGCCCCATTGATCATTTTCATCTTATCAAAGGCCCAGACTGAATTACCAATATACGATCCGGTGAAATCACGGGTCATACCATACCAGGCATCTCCCCAGTTTGCATATTTTGGATAGTCGGGGAAAAAACTTGCATCAGGAAATTCATATACATACCATGCGCCTAAAGGATCACTGCTTGCGGATACCGCCATGATCAGGCTGTTCACTGCCGTACCTGTTTTGGACGAATCACCGAATTCTGTCATCACAAACCGGTTAGTCAACTGGTCGTACCAGGTGATGCAATCACCCGCTCCATTATAACTGCTTCCGGGTAACTGGTCCATGAAAGCCTCGAGTGCTAACTGCCCACCATTTTTTGTAAAGATCTTGAAATAGGCACTACCGCTTGAGCCATTGACCATCTCGATGATATGATTGGGACCTACGGCAATGGTGGGATCGGCAGGAGAAATATTAGTAAAGCCGATACCGTCGAAACTGATATCGGAAGATACATAGTAAGAAGCCTTACTTTCTGAAGGAGTTAACAGTGCCGGATTTTCGGTTATCCTATACCGTTGTTGCCAGGCTGGATCCTGGCCTTTTGACCCGTTGTTATAATTTGTCATTTTCGCGGGCTGGATATTGCGCGAGAAAATGAGACCTTTTTCGTCCCTGGTTTTAATGCGGAGAACGGGATCGTCGACATTCGGTTTCCATTTAGACAGCCTTGGTGTAATAGCTGTGCGGAAACCCTTTAATTCAATGGTTTTTTTTCTCTCCTGCGCGTGGGCAGTGATACAAATAAGGGTTATCAATAGAGCAGGGAGAAACTTGATCATTGGTCTTTATTGGCCTCAACTTTAGGGCAAGCGTAAAAATACCATTAAAGGCCAAGAAATGAAATTTTGCATCCCCTGATATGGAAGAAAAACCTAGAGTAAAGCGCCTGCTATGCAAGCACACATCAGGCATGCGATGGTACCACCTATTAATGCTTTGATTCCCAGTTCAGTAAGGTTTCTGCGTTGATTGGGAGCCAACTGGCTGATCCCCCCGATCTGAATGCCTATCGATGCAAAATTGGCGAAACCGCATAGAGCATAAGTGGCGATCAGTATGGATTTAGGATCTGAGATATCACCAGCGGCTTTCATTTTTCCAAAACTGATATAGGCCTGGAATTCGTTGATGATGGTTTTCTCGCCTAATAACTGACCTACCTGCACCATCTCATGCGGATTCACCCCGATGATCCATGCAATGGGGGCGAAGATATATCCCAGCAACATCTGGAAGGAGAGACCTTCATACCTGCCGCCGGAAAATTCCTTTACAATACTGTTGAGCCCGGTATGATAACCGATCGATCCCAGGATCCAGTTGAGCAGATACATGATGGCCGTGAAAACGATCAGCATGGCACCCACGTTGACAGCCAGTTTCAAACCATCTGTTGTGCCCAGGGATAATGCATCGAGAATATTGTCGCCCAGTTTTTCTTTATTGATCCTGATCTCGGTATCGATGGCTTCTGTTTGCGGGAACAGGATCTTGGAGCAAACAATAGCTGCAGGTGCACTCATGATGGATTGACTCAGCAGGTGCAATGCAAAATAATTCTGTTGGATGGGATCGGTCCCGCCCAGGAAACCTACATAGGCTGCCAGCACACTGCCTGCGGTATTTGCCATACCCCCAACCATGATCATCAGGATCTCGCTCCGGTTCATCTTTTCCAAAAATGGACGGATCATCAAAGGAGCTTCGGTTTGTC
>DATGXN010000335.1:0-30173 GCA_035298945.1 Chitinophagaceae bacterium
TTGGCAATGATGCCTGGATGGTTGAAATCAAAGACATCCCTTATTTACAGGTTGGTCCCTATCATACCAATACCGTTGCAGGGCTTGAGCTCGCGATGGATATATTAAGAAGAAGGAAGAACCCCAACAAGCAGATCTTCATGATCACTGATGGCAAACCTACCTGCCTGAAAGTTGGAAAAAGATATTACAAGAATAGTTTTGGGCTGGACAGAAAGATCACCAATCGTTGCCTGAATCTGGCCGCACAGTGTAAGAAACTGAAACTGCCGATTACAACTTTTATGATCGCCAGTGATCCTTATCTGCAAAGATTTGTTACAGAGTTTACAGAAACCAATAATGGTAAGGCATTTTTTGCCACGCTCGACAAACTCGGCGCATTTATCTTCAAAGACTTTGAAAGCGGCAAAAGAAAAACGGTATATTAAGAAAGAGGCGTAGAGGCGTAAAGGCGTAGAGAAAAGATTTTTTGACTTTTTACTTATTCAATATGATAAAAACCTTAGGGGAACTTAAAAAAAGCGGTTACAAACCCAGATCAGTGAAAGAAGAGATCAGGCAGAACCTGATCAAGAAGCTGAAGCAGGGAGAAGAAACATTTCCAGGTATCATTGGATATGAAGACACGGTGATACCCGATACTGAGCGAGCACTTTTATCGAGGCATAATATCCTTTTCCTCGGACTCAGGGGACAGGCAAAAACGCGGATGGCCAGGCAGATGGTTGATCTGCTTGATGAATTTATTCCCATTGTGGAAGGAAGTGAAGTGAATGATGATCCGATGCATCCACTTTCAGGATATGCAAAAAATCTGATCGCAGAAAAAGGCAATGATACCCCTATTGCATGGATACATCGTGCAGAACGTTATGGTGAAAAGCTGGCCACACCTGATGTCAGCGTGGCTGACCTGATCGGTGATATCGATCCCGTAAAGGCTGCTAACCTGAGGCTCAGCTTTGCAGATGAACGTGTGATCCACTATGGTATCATTCCCAGGAGTAACAGGGGCATTTTCGTGATCAACGAATTGCCTGATCTGCAGGCCAGGATCCAGGTTGCCTTGTTCAATATCCTCCAGGAAGGTGATATCCAGATCCGTGGTTTCAAGCTGAGAATGCCATTGGATATATTATTCGTATTCACTGCAAATCCTGAAGATTATACCAACAGGGGCGCCATCGTTACTCCATTAAAAGATCGTATCGAAAGCCAGATCCTCACCCACTATCCGAAATCAGTGGAACATTCCCTGGCCATTACTGAACAGGAGGCGCAGGTGCATGAAGAACAGATCGCTAAGGTAAAGATCAGTGACCTGGTGCGCAGATTGATAGAACAGGTATCTTTTGAAGCGCGTTCCAGTGAATTTGTAGACCACAAAAGTGGAGTGTCTGCAAGGCTTACCATCGCAGCGCTTGAAAATGCTTACAGTGCTGCAGAACGCAGGGCGATCATCAATAAAGAAAAAGAGACGCAGGTATGGATCAGTGACCTGGTTGGTATTATTCCGTCCATTACGGGTAAGATCGAACTGGTTTATGAAGGGGAACAGGAAGGGCCATACCAGGTAGCTTATAACCTCCTGGAAAAATCTTTCCGATCCATATTTGGTCAATATTTCCCAACGCCTGAAACTAAGAAAAAAAGGACCCGTGAGGGCGTGGTAGACGATAATCCATTCCGCAGTATCATATCCTGGTTCGACAAAGGAAATAACATCAATATGCTCTTCAATACCAAAGATGAAGAGAAGGTCCAACTCCTTTATAAAGTTGACGGTCTTTATGGTTTAGTAAAGAAATTCTTTCCACAGGGATCTGATAAAGAACAGGCATTGTTGATGGAATTTGTATTGCATGGGTTGAGCTCACATTCCCTGATCAGTAAGAAAGTGCTGGAGGCCAGGATCGAATTCAAAGACCTTATGGGATCCATGATCAACCTGGGCCAGGAATCAGGCTATAAAGAAGATGATGAGTTTGACGACTTCCGATAGCAGGTAACAGGTTGCAGGTTGCAGGTTGCAGGTTGCGGCACTTTCAGAAACGGTAACCTACACTCAAATATAGGTAGGGTGTGAAATCAGTTCCATTTGCAAAAATCACCCACTGCATATATCCGGCACGGAAGCTCACTCCTTTTTTCTGAAAAGGAGTGAGCCTGTATCCGGCTGAGAGATTAACGCCAAAATAATTTTTCGGGTAACTCATTTCATCGCCAAAAAAAGGACTTGCCCCGCCACCCAGTTCAAAATAATGTTTTCTTGTTCCGAACAGATAGTTGAGTCCTACCGGTACAGCTACAGTTATACTTGTTCCGAAAGATGAGCTATACAAAAAACCACCCCCTATTCCCACACGATAACCCAAACCGTTTTCCTTTTTAGAAAATCGTGCGTCGTAATTCAATGAAACCCCACCGGCTGCACCAAATAACTCGAAGTATGCCTGGCTTGCATGGGTAGATAGGTTCTGAGATCGGGCTGAAAAATATGATCCAATCAATAATGCAAACAAGAATAGGTGTTTCATTGTTGTTTTGCTTTAGTTTTGCTTTGCAAGCACTTGTGCAACCTGTGTCACGTCCTAAATTAAGTTGACAGTTTTTTATATCCATGCCCTATAAAACTAGACAGCCTCCCGATGTACCTGATCTGGGGTCTTAAATCCCAGAGATAAATGGGGTCGGGTATAGTTATAGGACTTAATTCCGATTGTCACTGCCCTGTTAGCATCTGCTTCACCCTTAAACGTTCCGTCGAGTCCATATTCCTGCTTTAGTATTCCATTCACGCGTTCAGCAATGGCATTGTCATAACAGTTGCCGGCTTCTCCCATACTGATAATAAACTCATTTTTCAACAGTTTACTCGTATATGTGGGTGCGCAGTACTGCAAACCACGATCAGAGTGATGTATGATATTTGCGCCGGTGGGACATTGTTTAATTGCCCCAGACAATGCTTTCATTGCACCCTCTACTGCCAGGCTGTTACTCAGGTGCCAACCCACGATCTTTCGACTGCCTGCATCTGTGATCAGAAACAAATACATGAACCCTTTGGCTGTCCGAACATACGTGATGTCACTGACCCAAGCCTGGTGTGCATGGTCAATTACTGCTTCTTTCAGTTCGTTCCGGTACACATAGAACCTATGCCTGGACTGCGTTGTCTGGGCATATCTACGTTTTCTCCTGATCAGCAGATCCCGCTCCCTTAGTACATCAAAGAACTTGTCCCGTCCTATCGGATTGTCCATCTTGCGGATATCCGATTGCAACATATGATACAGTTTCTTGCCGCCTATGCACCGATGTTCCCGACGTTGGGCAAGCACTTGCTCTATGATCACTTCAGCGGTACAATCGCTCTTGTAATTGCTCTTTAGTTGCTTATAATACGCCTGACGACTGACACTAAAATAACCACATAGCTTACTTATGGTGTAGGTTTTTCCGAGTCGTCGGATGACCCCTGGCCTAGTCTTTTTTTTAGATCCGTATTGTACATCCTGTTGGCTTCCTTGATCACCTCCTCAAGAATATGCTCCCCCATCACGGAGTCGGCCAGCTTAAGCTTCAGTTCCTTGATCTGTTTTTCCAACTCTTTGATACGATCCTTTTCATCCATAGTCTCGATTTTTACCACCCGGTTCAGCAAATGGTGTTTACCGAATGTACGAATCCAACCCTGGATCGTCACGTTGCCCTTTATCCCATAGCGCCGCTGAAGCTCTTTAATTGTCAAATGTTCTTCTTCCAGCTCCCTGACCACGCGTTCCTTAAAGCCATTACTGTACCTAAGTTGTGTTGTAGGTCCTTTTGTCATTTTTTTGCCCTTTTTTAGGTTTTTAATTTGTCAACCTAATTCAGGACAAGACACTGCAACCTGCAACCTGTAACCTGCAACCTGCAACCTAATCCTGTATCCCATCAAGCTTCACATTATTATATTTCTCCTTCAGCACTTCCTTCTTCAATTTGGAGAAAGAGCTGTGGGGACCAACATCGGCCAGCATATTTACCATCCAGGCAGGTACTGATCCGCCCGGGTCTACATGGATAATATATTCCACTTTAGTTCTGCCATCGCTTAACGGTGTAAGGATCCAGTTGCCGGAAGACTTGGGTATGCGAACCACATTTTTTTTCTCGGGAACATATTCGGGATGATTTTCAGCTACGATACGCGCGATCTTGGTTTTGGGATCCTGGGTGAGTGTGATGCGGATGATGAAATCCCTGTTGCTTACGGGCCATGGTAATTCCACTTCCGAATAATAGAATATGTCTGTAGGAGACATTTTTTTTAAAAGCTTGCAAACCTTGGTAGCGTACACCCAATCCCTTGTATTACTAACATCCATCAGCACATAAGACAACCTGGTGATCCCGCAGTCAACGGTGCAAACTGCCCTTACGGCCTTGAATTTTGAGTTCTCCAGGTTCTGGGTATAGACATAGATCCCATCTTTCTCCGATATCAGTTTCCATGTCTTCTGCGCCCATGCAACATGGACAAGGATCATTGCCGTACAAACCAATATGGATCTCCTGATGAACATTTGATAAAGTTAATGCGGGAAAGGCTTGCAAGGGTGACATTGTTTACACGGGCAGATGATAGTTATCACGTTGGCAACCGATTGTACATTCATCCGATTGGTTTTTGCACTAACTTGGCGGATTCCTTTAAAACTTCATTTATGCTCAGATTACGCAAAGTGAGAATGGCCTTCTTACTGTTCCTTTTTGTTTCTTTCCAGGGTATGGCCCAGGTGAGTATTGTGCCCAAACCGGCTGAACTGGTGATGGCTCCTGCGGCTGATTCTTTTGTTATCAACCCCCAAACGGTTATTGCAGTTAGCTCTCCAAAACTTCAGCCTTCCGCTGATTTCCTGAACAGCTATATCAAAGAGATCTATGGATTCAGTTTGAAAACCAGTAAAAAACAACCCAAGGCGAACAGCATCAATCTCGGCCTGCAACCGGCAGGGGGAACCTCCGGCGCCTATACACTAAATGTAAATCCTAAGGCAGTGGCCATTGCAGGGGCAGATGAGAGTGGTGTTTTCTATGGTATGCAGACCTTGCTGCAACTCCTTCCATTGGATAAAGCAGCTTCCCTGACCATTCCGGGTTTGCAGGTGAATGATAAACCGCGATATGCTTATCGTGGAATGATGCTGGATGTGGCCCGCCATTTCTTCCCCGCGGATTTCGTAAAAAAATATATTGATTACCTGGCTTTGCATAAAATGAACTACCTGCACTGGCATCTGACTGAAGACCAGGGCTGGAGGATCGAGATCAAAAAACATCCAAAGCTCACTGAGGTTGGCGCATGGCGTAATGGTACCATTATCGATCATTATCCTGGTACAGGAAACACGAATCAGCGCTATGGTGGCTTTTATACCCAGGCAGAGATCAAAGACATTGTACAATACGCCGCCAGCAGGTATATCACCGTAGTGCCGGAAATAGAAATGCCAGGACATGCCGGCGCTGCCATTGCAGCCTATCCTAACCTGAGCTGTTTCCCTGGTCAGCCAACTAACCTGGGTAAATTCGCTTCAGAAGTCAGCAAGAAAACTCCTGGCAAATACGTACAGGAGCAGTGGGGTGTTTATGAAGATGTGTTTTGCGCAGGTAACGACAGCGTATTTGCCTTGCTGCAGGATGTGATCGACGAAGTGGTAACACTGTTCCCATCTCCATACATCCATGTGGGCGGTGATGAGTGTCCAAAATCAAACTGGAAAAAATGTCCGCGTTGCCAGGCCAGGATGAAAGAATTGAAATTGAAAGATGAGCATGAGTTGCAGAGTTATTTTATCCAGCGCATGGAAAAATATATCAACAGCAAGGGTAAGACATTGATCGGTTGGGACGAGATCCTCGAAGGCGGGCTTGCTCCAAATGCCTGGGTGATGAGCTGGCGCGGTGAAGCAGGTGGCATTGAAGCTGCCAAGCAGAAGCATAACGTGATCATGACGCCTAACACCTATGTATACCTGGATTATTACCAGGGTAAGCCTTCACTTGAACCCCTGGCCATTGGAGGTTATCTTCCTCTGGAGAAAGTTTATTCCTATAATCCGATGCCTGCTGCATTAACAGCCGAAGAAGCCGGCTACATCAAAGGTGTGCAGGCAAACCTGTGGACTGAATATATCCCCACCACAGAAAAAGTGGAATATATGAGTATACCCAGGATGGCAGCAGTAGCAGAAGTAGCCTGGACAGATCCGGCACTGAAGAATTATGCTGACTTCCAGAAACGTATGGAAGCACAATACCAGCGCTATGCATTGAAGGGGATCAATTATGCCAAGAGTTCAATGGATGTGAGATATTCTGTTACACTTGAATCTACACCCGGCCGTGCCAATGTGACCATGGCCTCAGATGCTTACGATGCGAAGATCATGTACACACTCGATGGATCAGAACCTAATACCGGATCCATTCAGTATACCAAACCATTCGATGTCAGGAGAACGGTTACTATTAAAGCCGCGACATTTAAAGGAGGCAAGAAGATAGGAAAAACAGTGAGTCAGGTTATTAGCCTGGATTAAGATAGAGAAATAGAGAGATAGGAAAATAGGGAGCATTCTTGGTGCATTTTGCGTTAAGTATGCTCCCTATTTTTCTATTTCACTATCTCTCTATTTTTTCTGGTTCCATAGTATCAGTATCTGCGGAAACGATTCCACTCCTTTCAGCAGCATCTTGGTGACTTCGCTCAGGCTGTGAAAATAAGAGCCCAGTATGATGTCATCGTCACCATCCTTATCAAGATCGGCAACTTCCATGGTCAGCCATTTCCCACTAGCAGCGTCAGGGATGGCAAATGCGGAGAAGTTAAGACCCCCTTTGTTTTCGAGATAAATAAAACTCTGTTCCGGCTTGTCGTAGTCGCCATAAAATCCGGCAACGGCAATGTCCATGTCTCCGTCTTTATCAAAATCTCTTGCCATGGCTTTACTGGTTCCCCAAAGCGGAAAAAAATATTTCTCAGTAAAATTCTGGTTACCGTCGTTCATTAAAATGCGAACGCCGTGATAATTTTTCCTGATGGCTGACAGATCCCAGTTGTCTCCGTTGGTAACCATGATATCCATATTACCGTCTTTATTGAAATCAACCAGTTCTATATTACTGACTCCATATACAGGCGGAAATTGTTTTATTACCTGTTCTTCGAAAGTTCCATTTCCCTGGTTCCTGAAATATAAGATCTCTTCCCTGGCCTGGGCCATAAGTGTTACCAGGTCCATTCTACCATCATGATCCAGGTCAATGGGAATTGCTTTTCTTGATCCGGCCTGGCTTTTCACCGGGTGCCTTTCCCAGCCGGCTCCGCTGTACCAGCTCAGGTTGCCCGTATAGTTGCCGAATTCAGATACGATCACATCATCGATCCCATCATCATCCATATCAGCTACTGCAAGATTGACCGGCCTTCCCAAAGAGTCAATATTCAAGGTGGTATTGGTGATCACCGAATCAAGCGCGAACAGCCTTCCATTCTTTTTCTCGGAGGGTGAAAATTCGCCTATGCATAACAGTAAGGGTGAACTGCTGCTTTCAGGGAAAGCAACATCTACCGGAGCACTTTCAACGGCCCAGTATCCTTTCATCTGGAGATCCTGCCCCATCACATATAATTCTTTCTGGGCGTCTCCTATGTAGAGGGAAGATGATTTGCTGTTGTATTTCAACAGGCTTGTGCGGGGAGCCTGTTTGTCTCCAATGAATACAGCCTGGGCCTTGAATCCTTTAAGCGGACTGACCTTTACAGGAGTTTGGGGCAATGGGTTCTCGGGAGCCTGTGCGATATAATAATCGCGGATCAATTTCCAGTCGCTCACATTGATCAAAGGTGCCGAAGGGTAGATCTGTAATTTTCTGACCAGCAGGGCTTCATCAGGATTCATTTCTTCCAGCGGATGTTTCCCTTCCTGGTTGATGCCCAGTCGCCATCCCATATTGGGCAGTACGGATTCTTTCCAGGTTTTTTTGTCGAGCAGTTTGGGGTCAGGGAAAAGATGGCAGCTGGTGCAGTATTGCCTGGCCAGCTCTTCACCATCAGGCGGATGATTTTTTTGGATAGCAGGCTTAAAAGAGATCAGCAGGGCCAATCCCATCAGGAAAACGGATAACCTTATCATGGAGCCTTTTACAGAGATCATAGAAGGGCAATTATGAATCGCCACAAAATGAAGTTAATGGAAAATTTATCCGGTTGCTCAGAGTGATTCAAGAAATGCTGTAATTGACTGCTCTGAGCTCAGGCCCAATTTCTTCCTGAGCCTGTATCTGCTGATCTCCACACCACGTACAGAAATATTCATCAGCTGTGCAATTTCTTTGGAAGACAAGTTAAGCTTCAGATATGCGCATACTTTGAGATCTGAACTGGTGAGTTTGGGAAACCTGGCTTTGAGATTTTTAAGGTAATTGTCATTCACCTCATCAAAATGAAGCGCGAATTTTTCCCAGCTGTCGTTATTCTTTTCAATATCGTTCAGGAGGATCAGCGTTTTCTTGATGTCGTGGTTTTCATTGGTCTTCCTGTAAATTTTCTGCAGTTCTTCTTTCACCTTTAAAAGGGCATCGCTCCTTTCCACCAGGTGCATGGAGGTGTCTGCGAGTTCTTTTGTTTTTAAAATGATCTCACTTTCCAGTTTTTCATTTTTCAGCCTCATGATCTCTTTTTCATTATGTTCAATTTCAAGCTGGTGCAGAACACTCATCTGCCGCTGCTTTTCCTCATAGATCAGTTTTTGTCGATGCAGTTTTTTCTTCTGCCATAGCATTATTCCATATACCAGTGCTATAACCATCAGGAAATAAATAAAATAAGCCCAAACGGTCCTGTACCAGGGAGGCATGATAGTAAAACGATACAAAACTTCGTCTGATTCATTGCCCAGGTTATCCCTGGCCTTTACCCGGAATACATAATTCCCGAATGGGAGATTGGTGTATTCCTTTTCAGGCTTGGGGTTCCAGTGAGTCCACCTGCTTTCAAGGCCTTCCAGCATGAAACTGTATTCTATGTTTTTCTGCAGGCCATATGCAGGAGAACTGAATTCAAAATGATAAGAGTCAAAACTACTGGGAAGGGTTGCCAATTTTTTGCTGTTGCCCGAAGCAGGGTGATATCCACCGAATATTGTGCTGTCCGCATTCCCCGTCACTTTAACAGTGCCAAGTACCAGGTTCAGTTTGAGTTTTTTAGCCCTGTATTTTTCATAGTTGAGATGGATGATCCCCTTTTCCGATGCTATAAAAATATTCTCCCTGTTATAAGGATATACATTCTCAAAACCCGACAGTATCTGCCCGTTGATCTCAGGGAAATAAATAACGGCAGGTATTCCACGGGCATCGGTATTGTTGTAATCAATCAACCCCAGTTTTTTTCCGCTGCAGAACCAGATATTCCCTTCATTGTCTTCATTCATATACCTGATCTCCGTAGTACCTAATACTGGTGCAAGAAGTGAGGATGGTATAAATTTTTTCAGGTTCGCATCGTATTCATAAACGCCTTTTACTGTGCAGTAAACGATCCTGTTCTTGATCTTGAACACATGGTTGTCAAGTGAAGAAGGTAGACCATCTTTCTCCGTAAATAATGTGGCTGTGTATGCAGTAGTGTCTTTGTTCAATAAGATCCTGTAGATACCTCGATAGGGATGGGAGGCCCATATGCCATCTTCATTGTCTATTGTCAAAAAACGCAGTGATTCGTAAAGCCCTGGCAGGTTTCCGCCATCACGGAATTTTCCATTCTCATAACGGATCTTTTTTAACCCTGCATATGTGCCGGTCAGGATATTGGGTGAAGGAGGAACAGCGCTGGTGGGGATAAAAAGCCAGCCCGCATCTGTACTGATCTTTTCGGCAATTTGGTTCTGTATATGAAAGCATCCTGAATTGTGGGCCATCAGCAGTTGCTGGTTCACTTCGTCGAGCCGCCATACCTGCCCGTTGCTGTTGCCTACAAGCCTGAAGTCTCCTTTTAAAAAGCTCAGATCTTTGTTCTCCTGCTTCAGTGGTACGAAGTAAGCGCCGTCTGAGGATCCTATATAAAGATGATCTTTGAATATCCTGGCAGAGAACCCAGAGACCTCGTTGATTTTGTTCGGCGTGATGTATTTAAACGCTGAATTGAATGCGATGAAACTGATCCCGTTATTCAGCCCCGCCCAGAGGTTACCATCTTTGTCCAGGAATACGGTACGTACATTGTTGTTTTGAAGTCCCTCTATACGACTTATCTTCTGTATGAGGTTTCCTTCAAGATCAAGAATGAGACAACCTTCCGCGGGAGTTGCCGCGGTGAATCTGCCGCCATTCATTTCGCCCACCCTGAAAAAATCGAAGGATTCCTTGGGCAAATTGAAGTTGTTTCTTACCGTAAGGCTGTCGTTGAACAGGGTAAAGGTCTTTTTATCGTATGTAAAAACGATCGTACTGTCTTGACCAGCCGGGATCATGCCAGACACTACTGAGCCTGCCAGCAGCTGATTGTTTTTCGCCGGTGTCCAGGTATTATTGCGGTAATAGTATAGTCCGTTGACCCGGTCCTGGGCAAATAGCTGTTTCCCCATCCGTTTCATGAACAACCAGTTGGTCAGGGGTGGATGAAGGGAGAACCTGTTGTTCCGGAGTTCCATGATCATCTGGTCTGAGGCCCGGAAGTAGACCGACTCGCCCGAAATTTCAATGTCCCAGATGTCGGCAAAAATTCTTTGTTTTTCAGGGAGGAGGGGGATCAGCGATACATATTTCAGCTTTCCTTGCTCGTCCGGCATGAAATAGCCCAGTTCACCTTGTCCGCCCGCAAATACCATCCCGTTCTTGCCAATGGCCAGCGACCGAACGATGGTCTTATTAGGCAAAGGATAGACTTTCCAGAAGTTGCCGTCGAAGGTGACCAATCCCTCATTATTGGCGAAATACATTCTCCCGCTGCTGTCCTGATCAATATCCCAGGTTTGGGTGCCGGCTCTGTAGTCATTCTTACTGTAGTTGATCACGAGGGGTATGCCGATGGTATTTTGGGCCAACAGCGGCTGGCCAATTAACACCATGGCAATGATGATCAAACAGGCTTTCATACGTTTTTTTCTGCTCCCTCCAAGGGCCGCTGGTCCAAGGGGCCTCCCTTGGAGGGGGCGCCCTTGGAGGGAGAAGGATTGAAGATAATCATTAAAAATAAAATATGATGTAGAGTTGATGTAGTTTTTATTTATTGATTATCAATGCTTTAGTGATTTATGATGTAGTCGTGTTGTACTACAAAGCTAACTAGCCCCTGCCAACCTGTCTAATTTCACGTGCCCGAAATATCGGGCAACATCAATTCATTCAACCAAATGCTACTGTATGAAAAAGGTATTGAAGGAGATCTTACTCCTGTGTCTTTTGATCTTTCTTGGGCTATCCACATCGGCCCAGGAAAAAACTGTTGCTGGTAAGGTAACAGGCCCTAATGGAGTGCCGGTTTCCAAGGCATCCATTCAAGTCAAGGGAACCACCATCGGAACTTCTACCGACGAGTCCGGTGCTTTCAGCTTTTTGGTCCCCACCTCCTCTAAAACACTGTTGGTTTCCTCTGTTGGTTTTGCTGCCAGGGAGCTGCCAATAGCAGCCGGAACCATGATCATCGTGCTGGAATCTGCCGAGGCCAAACTGGACGAGGTGGTGGTGGTAGGTTACGGTGTTCAGAAAGTCACCAAAGTATCAGGAGCCGTGGCCACCGTCAAAGGGACTGATATAGAGAAACTTAAGCCAGTGAGGGCGGAAGATGCACTGCAGGGAAGGGCTGCCGGGGTTACCGTGGTGTCACCAGGTTCTCCGGGTGCCAAACCTACCGTACTGATCAGGGGTATTCCTTCTTATACAGGAACCGATCCGGTAGTGGTGGTAGACGGTGCAATACAGACCCTGGATGATTTCAACGCGATCAACCCTGCCGATATCGAGAACATCAACGTGCTGAAAGATGCAGCAACCACCGCTATTTATGGTGTGAAGGGTGGTAATGGTGTTATTGTGGTCACTACAAAAACCGGCAAAAAGAATCAAAAAGTCGAGATCACATACAACGGCAACTATGCCATGCAGGAAGTTCAGAACACCATGGGTGTTCTGAATGCATCCGAATATGCAGCTATATTAAATGAAGGAAGTGTTGCTTCAGGCGGCGATCTCATCTTCCCGGATATTTCAGGCCTGGGTGTTGGTACCAACTGGCAGGACCAGATCTTTAAAAAAGCCCCGATGATGTCGCACACTATTGCAGCACGCGGCGGCGGTGCTAACATGTCGTACTTCCTTTCAGGGGGTTACCTGGCCCAGGATGGTATAGTAGGTGGCGGTGACAAATCATATTTCGACAGGCTGAATGCAACGGCAAACCTGACATTCGACCTCTCTCCAAAACTGAAATTCCTGGCCAACACTACGTTCACCAATATTAAAGGTGCAGGTGTATCTGAAAACGCGATCAACTCAGTGATATCAAATGCCCTGAATTTTGATCCCACTGTGCCGGTACTGAATACCGATCCCAATACCTACGGCACTTACAGTACCAGCAGTAAGATCCAATCTGAGATCATTAATCCACTCACACAGATCCAGGACACTTATAATAAGAGCAATACCAACAAGCTCTACGGTAAACTCGAATTGCAATACACCATTATTAAAGACCTGAAGTTCACTTCACGTTTCGGTTATACCAATACAGACGTAACGGGCAAGAGCTTCAATCCACTTTCGTTTTATGGATCAGGTCATATCAACTCTACACTGAATGCAGACGGTACTCCCAAACCAGGTTCACATAACAGTGTATACGAATACAAAACAAATTATTTCAATTATACCTGGGAGAATTTTGCCAACTATAGTTTCGATGTAGCCACGGACCATCATTTCGATGTGGTGGCTGGTATGTCTACAGCCCGCGTGACAGGAAATTCTGTAAACGGATCAAGACAGGATGTGCCATTCAATTCATGGGAGTTTGCTGATATCTCATCTGCAACAGGTTCCAACGTCAACGCGGGCCTCGATGTTGGTTCGTACCAATATGAAAGAAGGAATATTTCCTATTTCGGCAGGTTGGACTACGACCTGATGGGCAAATACCTGGTGTCAGCAACCTTGAGAAGAGACGGTTCATATGCATTTGGAGAGAATAACAAATTCGCCAACTTCTTTTCCGGATCATTGGGTTGGGTAGTGAGCAATGAAGATTTCTTCAAAGTTGATTTCATCAATTACCTGAAGGTCAGAGGAAGTTATGGTGTTACCGGTAATGAGAATGTTAGCCCTCAATACCAAAGGATCTCTACACTGATATATTATTACGGACTGGGCCAGAATGCCGGATATACATTCGGAAACGAACCCACTTCAGTAGGTGCTACCATAGCATCTTTCAAGAACGACGATCTGAGATGGGAAGAACAGGCACAGTTCAACATAGGACTGGACCTTAGATTCTTCAATAACAAATTCAGTTTCAGCGGCGATTATTTCAGGAAAGACATCAGTGGTCTGCTGTTCACACCCACACTGTCGCTTTACCTGGGTACTGCAGCCCTGCCAACAGCAAATATCGGTTCCACAC
This sequence comes from Chitinophagaceae bacterium, assembly GCA_035298945.1. GTDB lineage: Bacteria > Bacteroidota > Bacteroidia > Chitinophagales > Chitinophagaceae > Pollutibacter. The sequence goes on from DATGXN010000335.1 coordinate 13,676, forward strand.
AAACAACGGGATTTGATATGACCCTGGGTTATACAGATGTGCTGTTCAAAGACCTTCGGTTATCAACCAACCTGACTTATACGAAAGCAAATAACCTGGTGACTGAAACCAACAATGGCTTAATCACCGGTGGTGGATACGGTATCCCTTACCAGAGTGTTACAAGATTCGAAAAAGGATATGCTCCCGGTTATTTCTTCGGATATAAAACAGACGGACTTTTCCAGAATCAGTCTGACATCGTTAAACATCCAACCCAGCCGGGAGCACAGCCTGGCGACATCCGGTTTGTAGATGTGAACAGTGATGGTAAGATAGATGATGCAGACAGAACATATATCGGCAATCCATTTCCTGATTTCACTATGGGTTGGGGCCTTAATCTTGAATACAAAGGATTTGATTTCACCAGCTTCGTATATGCTTCTGTGGGTAACGACGTATACAGGGCTTATGAAAGAAACCTGGCCATGACCAATAAGGACAGGATCGTGCTGGGAAGATGGACAGGTGAAGGTACTACCAATGATGCGGCCACTCCGAGGTTCTCATTCACGGATGGCAATAACAATATCAGGGCATCCGACCGGTATATCGAAGACGGTTCTTTTGTTAAGATCAAGAATCTTCAACTGGGCTACAGTTTCGCTTCTGAAATGCTTGAGAAGGTAAAGATCAACAGGCTGCGCGTATATGTGCAGGCCAGGAACCTTTACACTTTCACAACTTATACGGGTTATGATCCGGAGATCGCAGGCGGCATTTTCGATACAGGTGTTGATCGCGGAGCCTATCCACAGGCAAGAAGCTGGGCCATAGGACTTGATCTTAAATTCTAATCGTATAAAATCACTGATAATGAAAAATTTAAAATTCATCATAATCATCGCATCACTCTTCTTTATAGGGGGTGCGTGTACAGACTTCGTGGACTATGATCCGAAAGAGGATTACCAGATCACAGCTAATGATTACCTGAAAACTGCTGATGATTATCATAAGATGGTGATCGGTGTTTATTCCCCATTGCAGTGGCTTTATGCCAATCCGGTGATTGGTGATATTGCTTCGGACAATTCAGTTTCAGGTGGTGAAAATGCTACAGATGTCATCGGCCTTCAACAGATCGATGATTATCAGCTGACCACCAATAATTCATATATGACTGAAGCGTGGAAGAGTTGTTATGAAGGTATCAACAGGGCCAACTACCTGCATGAGAACAAAGCTAAACTTGAATTCACTGGTAAGGATGCATTGTATGGTGAGGTGTATTTCCTGAGGGCATATTATTATTTTGAACTGGTTAAGATGTTCGGCGATGTACCATTGTTTGTTGATGGCAGGCTTACCGCATCAGATTCAAGACAGTTTCAAAGGTCTCCCAAGGCCGATGTATATAAGCAGATCGAAGTGGACCTGAATGAAGCGATCAAAGTGTTACCACCTGTCAACGTGCAGAAAGGCAGGGTAACAAGGTATGCTGCGCAGGCTTTGCTGGGTAAAGTATTGCTCTACCAGGGAAAGTTTGATGCTGCAGCGACTATGTTAGAAAACGTGGTGAACGGGCCCTTTTCACTGGTTACTGATTTCGGATCCATCTTCCTGAATACAGGAGAGAACGGTCCTGAATCCGTATTCGAGATCCAGTATTCCAATATCAGTCCGTTCTATGATTGGTCAAATCCGGGCAGGGGACAGGGCAACCTGGCTGTGCAAATGTGCGGGGTGAGAAATCTTGCCGGCAGCAGTCCTTATGGCCAGGGATGGAGCATCAATCTTCCTACCAAAGATCTGGCTAGCGCATATGCTGATGGCGATCAAAGAAAGGCCGCAACCATACTGGATATCGAGGCATATAAAAATGCCAATCCAGCCATGAATATTTCTTACCTGGTGGCACCATATAAGAATACGGGTTTGTATAATCATAAATATCATCCACGTAAGGGACAAACATCCGGTCAGGTAGAATTGAATTACCTGAATAATAACAGGACCATCAGGTATGCCGATGTATTGCTGATGGCTGCAGAAGCATTCAACAGGTCAAGCACTCCCAATGACACAAAAGCGCAAGCATACCTGAACAGGGTTCGCCAGCGTGCTTTTGGAGATAACCTGCATAACATTACGCTCACTGGTGCTGCGTTGAAACAAGCCATTTGGGACGAAAGAAGACTGGAGCTGGCCATGGAAGGGGACAGATTTTTTGACCTCGTCAGAACAGGACAGGCTGCCGCCAAGATCACCGGCTTCAAAGCAGGAAAGAATGAAGTGTTTCCGATCCCTCAGCAGGAGGTGGATATTTCAGGACTCGCACAAAATCCTGGTTATTGATCTCCTAATTCTAAAATTCAGAAACGATGAAAAAAAATATAATCTTATACATCACACTGCTCCTGATCCTGGTATCGGGATGTACGAAACTGGAATATGATGATGTTTCATTTGTAGAGGCAGCAAAGGCTCCGGATAAGCTTTCAGCCATGTTTGACATCACGCAGGATAATACCGGCCTGGTGACTATTTATCCAAATGGAGAGGGAGTTGCTTATTATAACGTAACAACTGGTTTACCGGGCGCAAACGCGGTGAAAGTTCTTCCAGGTAAAAGCCTGCAGGCCAAATATCCCGAGGGCAGTTATAATGTGAAGATCGTGGGTGTGGGTGTCAATGGAAAAACTGCAGAGGCCACCCAGAAACTGACCGTATCGTTCAAGGCGCCCGAGAATGTGGAAGTGACAACAGCTGTGGATCCCTCCAGTGGATTCAAGATCAATGTTACGGCAAAGGCACTGTATGAAACTGTTTTCAAGATATACTGGGGTGAAGATCCAAATGAAACCCCGGTCTCTTTCCTGGAGGGTGAAACTGTCAGCCATGTATACTCGAAATCTGGTGATTTTACCATTAAGGTGGTTGCGCTGAGTGGCGGAGTCCAAACCACTACGGTCACCAAAAACATCACCATCAATGTGCCGCTGGTGCTGCCGCTGGATTTTGAAACAGCAGGACAAACCTATGCGTTCAGCAATTTTGATGGAGGAAATGTAACGGTTATTGATAACTCCCAGAAGAACACCATCAATACTTCTTCTAAAGTTGGCAAGATGGTGAAGAATGCAGGGCAGCCCTGGGGTGGCAGTGTGATCCAGCTGAGCAGTCCGATAGATTTCTCGGTGAATAAAGTAATGCGGATGAAAGTGTTCTCACCCAGGGTTGGTGCGAAAGTTTTGCTGAAGGTGGAGAATGCCACAGACGGCAGCATCAGTTTTGAGAAAGAGGTTATGACCTCTGTAGCCAACCAGTGGGAAGATCTGGCCTTTGACTATCGTACTATCAATACTGCAAATAGTTACAGCAAGGTAGTACTGATATTTGACAACGGGACCATGGGCGATGGCACATCTAATTTCACTTTCCTGTTTGATGATATCAGGCAAACGAATACGATAGAAGAATTGGCACTTCCGTTGAGTTTTGAATCATCTACTTTGAATTATGATTTCACCAATTTTGGCGGAGGTACAGCTTCGGTAGTTGACAATCCATTTAAATCAGGGATCAATACCAGTAGCAAAACCGGAAAGATGGTGAAGAATCCACCGGAAGGATGGGGCGGAAGTTTTATCACTCTTGCCAGCCCGATCGATTTTTCCACAAAGAAATATCTCAAGTTAAAGGTCTATTCACCCAGAGTTGGCGCAAAGGTGTTGTTGAAAGTGGAGAATCTGACCAATGGTGGAATTGCCTATGAAAAAGAAGTGGCAACAACCACGGCCAATGCGTGGGAAGAACTGACTTATGATTACACTGGCATCAATACAGCCAATAGTTATCAGAAAGTGGTATTGATATTTGACCTGGGAACACCGGGTGACGGCAGTGCCAATTACACCTGGTATTTTGACGATATCGTACAGGCCGAGAAACCTGAAGAACTTGGCATTCCCCTGAATTTTGAATCATCTACACTTGCCTACGACTTTATCAATTTCGATGGCGGCAATGCAACGGTGGTTGACAATCCATTCAAGACGGGTATCAATGCAAGCAATAAAGTAGGCAAGATGGTGAAAGGCCCCGGAGGCCAGCCATGGGGTGGATCATATATCACCTTGGCTAATCCTATCGATTTTACAGCCGGTAAAACATTCAAGGTTAAGGTCTATTCACCGAGGGTGGGAGCCAAGCTTCTGCTGAAAGTGGAAAACCTGACCGATGGCGGGATCAATTTTGAAAAGGAAGTGACCACTACTGTGGCCAATGGTTGGGAGGAGCTCAGTTTTGATTACAATGCCATCAACACGGCCAAGAGTTATCAGAAGCTGGTGTTGATCTTCGACCTGGGAACGGTTGGAGACGGTTCCGCCAATTACACATTCTATTTTGATGATATCAAGCTCAACTAATTTATATGAACAAGAAATTAATCTTTAACAGTCTGATCTTGCTCATGATCGTTGCAGGCTTTTATTCCTGCGACAAGGCAGAGTATAATTTTGGTGAGATCACCGCACCATCTGACCTGGCATTGACCACCGCCATCGCCGGCGCTGACGCAGCAAACCCGAATGGCAATGGAACCGGTATTGTAAATATCAGTACGGTGGGCAGTAAAGTGATCACCTACAAAGTCGATTTTGGCGATGGTACCATCCAGATGGTTCCTTCCGGGGCCATTCAATACAAATACAAGAAACCTGGTATAAATGAATATATGATCACCGTCAGTGCCGTGGGTACCGGTGGAGTTGTTTCAAATATCAGCAAGAAGATAAAAGTTTTTGTTGCATTTGAAATCCCTGGCGAAATTGTGGCTAACCTTACGGGCGGCACTTCAAAAGTGTGGGTGATGGCCAGAGAAGCTGATGCGCATTTTGGTGTGGGCCCGGGTGATGCATTTGCGCCGATCTGGTATGCGGCCGGACCGAATGCGAGGGATGGCGAGGGGATGTATGACGATGAGATCACATTTGCAAAACTGGCCAATAACCAGGTGTCGATCAACGTGGATAACAAAGGGCAAACCTATATCCTTGGCGCCGCTGTCAGTTATTATGGGTTCTCAGGTGCTGAAGGCCAATATCCGTTAGTTACTGGTGGGGTAAAAACGCTGGCATTCTCAGATGCCAGTTCAGGTAGTACACCTGCGGTATCTACCAGGATAGAATTTGCTGTTCCGGGTAATGGTATTGTTTGTGTAGGAATTGGAAGTGTGAGTTATGAAATTCTATCACTAACCGAAACTGCTTTGCATTTAAGGACCATTGGGAAAGATGGAAACTCATGGTATCAAAAATTCATTAAAAAGCCATAAAACATGAAATACCTGTTTTTAAGTTTAGCGGCCGTGATCTCATTTCATGCATTGGGTTCATGCTCTAAGGATTCCGGTGGAGATGCGCCTGCGGCCATGCCGCCTAAGAATATTGTGATCAACGCAACGATCAGTAACGACGGATCCGGAAAGGTTGATTTTACAACCACTGCAGAAAATGCCGTGTCTTATACTTACGAATTCGGCAACGGAGCCACTGAAGTGGCGGCGAGTGGTATCACAACTTATTATTATAGCACCACAGGAACGATAACCTATAATGTTAAGGTGACAGCTAAGGCCTCCAACGGACTTACTGCATCAGCTACTAAAGCGATCACGGTGACCAAGAACTCAACCTATACCAACCTGGTGTGGTCCGATGAATTCAATGCTGCGGGAGCCCCTGATGCCACCAAATGGGGATATGATATCGGAACAGGATCTGGTGGCTGGGGTAACCAGGAATTGCAGTATTACACCAACAGGCCCGAAAATGTTATTTGTGAGAGTGGGGTGTTGAAGATCAAGGCGATCAAGGAAAGTTATTCCGGAAGTGCATACACCTCAGCGAGGTTGCTGACGAAGGGCAAATATGAGTTCAGGTATGGCCGTGTGGAGATCAGGGCAAAAGTTCCTGCTGCTGTGGGTACATGGCCTGCAGCATGGACGCTGGGAGCCGATATCAGTACGGTAGGATGGCCTGCATGCGGTGAGGCTGATATACTGGAACACCGGGGATCTGAACTCAACAAGATCGTTGCTGCGCTTCATTATCCCGGAAGGTCTGGAGGGAATGCTGATGTAGGCACCACCACTATTCAGAATGCAAGCACTGAGTTTCATATTTACAGTTTTGAATGGACTGCTTCAACGCTGCAGTTTTTTGTAGATGGAAAATTATTTCATTCTGCAGCGAGCACTGGTACCATGCCGTATCAGAAGAATCATTTTTTGCTGCTGAACCTGGCCATTGGTGGATCTTTTGGCGGCACAGTGGATCCGGCTTTCACCACGGCGACGTATGAAGTGGATTATGTAAGAGTATATAATTAGAGAGCCAGAGAGTCAGAGAGGCAGAGAGTCAGGGAGGAAGGTCATTTCTCCCTGGCTTTTTTATTTTAAGAATTCATATTGGTGTAATTTTCTGAAATGGTTTCCGATTTACGATTGTTGATCATCTTTTCATTTTTCGCTTCGGGTATACATGCCCAGGATCTCAATTACATTTTCAAAGCCGGGGATGATGGATACAAATGTTTCCGCATTCCTGCAATAGTGAAAACCACTAAGGGGGCATTGCTGGCGTTTGCAGAAGCCCGAAAAGACGGATGTGGTGATGCCGGTAATATCGATCTTGTATTGAAGCGTTCAGAAGATGGTGGAAAGTCATGGTCAGCCATTACCACTGTATGGGACGATGCAGGGAATACCTGTGGTAATCCTTCTCCTGTAGTAGAGCAAAAAACCGGTAACATTATTCTTCTGTCCACATGGAACCTGGGAACTGATCATGAGGCCCAGATCATTGATGGGACAAGTAAAGACACCAGGAGAATTTTTGTTTTGAAGTCGGCCGATGATGGTCACTCCTGGTCAAAACCAAGGGAGATCACAACTGAGGTGAAACAGCCAGGATGGACCTGGTATGCTACTGGCCCCTGTAATGGAATCCAGATGCAGTCCGGAAAATACCTTGGACGACTCATCATTCCCTGTGACCATATTGAAGCGGGGACAAAAAAGTATTTTTCTCACGCGATATATTCGGATGATGGGGGCGAGAACTGGAAACTGGGTGGTACAACGCCCACCGACCAGGTGAATGAATGTACTGTTGCAGAGCTACCAAACGGAACTCTTATTCTGAATATGCGGAACTATAATAACATTAGGGTGAGGCAAACCTCTGTCAGTAAAGATGGCGGTGAAACATGGGCATCATTGCAGGGAGATCCAACACTTATTGAACCTGTTTGCCAGGCCAGCCTGATTTGGTACAATTATAAAGGACGGAAACCGTTTTTAGCCTTTTCTAATCCTGCCGACCAGAAGTCAAGGATAAATATGACGGTCAGGATCTCATATGATCAGGGCAAAACCTGGAAGCGGAGTTATGTTGTACATAATGGGCCATCTGCTTATTCAAATCTCGTTGTATTGCCAAATGGAAACCTTGCTTGTTTTTATGAAGCTGGTAAAATAAACCCATATGAAGGAATTGCATTCCGCGAGTTATCGTTTGATCAATTCAACTAAGGTTTACCCCTGGGTGTTGGTGGCACTACTTTGGACTGTTGCCTTGCTGAATTACCTGGACAGGCAAATGCTCTCAACTATGAGGCCATCCATGCAGGCAGATATTGATGAATTGCAGTCTGCGGCAAATTTCGGGCGATTGATGGCAGTATTCTTATGGGTATATGGAGCGATGAGTCCATTTGCTGGAATGATCGCAGATAAGTTCAGTAAGAAATGGTTGATCGTAGTCAGTTTGTTTGTATGGTCAGGCGTTACTTTGACTATGGGCTATGCAACATCCTTTGAGCAATTATTTTGGTTGAGGGCGGTCATGGGGGTCAGCGAAGCAGTATATTTTCCTGCGGCATTATCATTGATAGCAGATTTTCACAGTTCCAGAACGAGATCTCTTGCCGTTGGTATCCACCTCACTGGTCTTTACGTGGGGCAGGGATTAGGTGGATTTGGTGCCACTATTGCGGATAGTTTTTCATGGAATACGGCATTTCATTTTTTTGGTTGGATAGGGATAATTTATGCACTCGTGCTTGTGTTGTTCCTGAGAGATGACCATCATAATTATGTTCAGATCGCCGGAAGAACTGATAAGGATAATGAAAGGACTTCTGTGTTTCGCGGCTTAGCTATTCTTTTCAGTAATATTTCATTCTGGATCATCCTGTTTTATTTTGCTGTGCCGGGGATTCCAGGTTGGGGAGTAAAAAATTGGTTGCCAACTCTGATCTCGCAGAATCTTGGAATAGAGATGAGCAAGGCAGGACCAATCTCGACCATCACTATCGCCGGCTCGTCTTTGCTGGGAGTTGTTTTTGGAGGTTTTTTGTCGGATAAATGGGTACAAAGGAATTTAAGGGGAAGGGTATATACCGGAGCGATCGGGGTATTCTTAACAATTCCTGCAATACTCTTAATAGGGTATGGCCACTCGTTAATTCATATCATTGGGGCTGCTTTCTGTTTTGGATTTGGGTTTGGAATGTTTGATACCAATAATATGCCTATTCTCTGCCAATTCGTTTCTTCAAAATACAGGGCCACAGGTTATGGACTTATGAACATGGTGGGAATATTTGCAGGGGCATTCATTACGGAATTATTAGGAAGATCAACTGACCAGGGAAATCTGGGAGCTGATTTTGCCATGCTCGCTGGTGTGGTTTTAATTGCGTTGGTGGTTCAATTATTTTTTCTGCGGCCCAGGCAAAGAGACTTTATGTGATCACCGTCATTATTTTATCTGGTGAATGAGTTATATCTTGATCTGAAAGACGATCTGCATTTTAGATCAGAACATTTTATTTACTTAATATGAGTACTTCAGGAAAAAGAAATAAACTGATACTGTTAACTACATTGTTTATTTTCTTATTGATATCACAGGGAACTTCTTCTCAAACCAAACACAGCTTTTCACTTTCTCCTGCGGCTTTTTTGCTGGATGGTAAACCATTCCAGATCATCGGTGGTGAATTGCATCCTGCCCGTATTCCAAAAGAATACTGGCGGCACCGTATCCAGATGACCAGGGCCATGGGCTGCAATACCATTGCCATGTATGTATTCTGGAACTATCATGAGACAGAGCAGGGTAAATTCGACTTCACTACAGGTAATAAAAATCTCGCTGATTTCATCAAGATATGTAAAGAGGAAAATATGTGGGTGATGCTGCGCCCGGGGCCCTATGTATGTGCTGAATGGGAGTGGGGAGGATTGCCGCCCTACTTATTGCGCATACCCGATATCAGTGTCCGGAATATGGATAGCAGGTATATGGCAGCTGTGAAACGCTATATAGACCGATTATCACAGGTGATCAAACCTCATCTCATTACTAATGGTGGCAATGTTGTGATGGTACAGGTAGAGAACGAATATGGAAGTTTTTCGAACGATCGAAATTATATGAAAACCCTGCAGAGCTACTGGGTGGGCAATGGCATCAATGTGCCTTTCTACACTGCTGATGGTCCCACAACATTTATGCTGGAAGCGGGGTCATTGCCCGGAGCAGCGGTAGGACTTGATTCTGGTTCAGATCCCAGTCATTTCACGCTGGCCAGGAAGATGAATCCCGGCGTTCCGGTATTCAGTAGTGAAACCTATCCGGGCTGGCTTACCCATTGGGGTGAAAAATGGGCCAGGCCAGATACTGCGTCCCTATTGAAAGAAGTAAAGTTCCTGATGGACAGTAGCCTTTCTTTTAATCTCTATGTGATTCATGGGGGTACTAATTTCGGATTCACTGCGGGCGCCAATGCGTTCAGTGCTACCCAGTACCAGCCTGATCTTACAAGTTATGATTATGATGCGCCCATCAACGAGCAGGGTGTGGCTACGCCAAAATATTTTGCCCTGCGTAATCTGATCAGCCGCTATGTAAAGAATATTCCGGAGCCTCCTGCACCTATACCAGCCATAGATATTCCTGAGATCAAACTGCAGCCCTACTCTTCGGTTTGGGCCAATCTTCCTAAGCCCGTCGCATCAGTTCAGCCCAGGCCTTTTGAATATTATGGACAGGATTATGGCATGATGGTATATAAAACAAAGCTGATCGGGCATAAGAATGGTAAACTCACCATCTGGGAGCCACATGATTATGCGCTGGTATTCCTGAATGACAAATTCATTGATACAGTATTCCGCGACGGAGGCAAATGGACCGTCGATCTTCCAAAAACCGACGTGAAAGATCCTGTGTTGGAGATCCTGGTAGAAGGCATGGGTCGTATCAATTTTGCCCAGTTCATGATCGACAGAAAAGGGATCACAGATCGCGTGACATTAAATGGCATGACCCTGACGAATTGGGAAGTATACCCATTGCCTTTTGACGAAAATTATGTGAAGCAGGTAAAGCCATCTGCCATAGATGCAGCACGAAAAGGCAGTTTCTTCAGGGGCAGTTTTGAACTGGATACAGTTGGGGACAGTTTTATGGATCTCAGCCAATTTAAAAAAGGAATGGTGTGGGTGAATGGTCACAACCTGGGACGATACTGGTATATTGGACCTCAACAAAGATTGTATTGTCCTGCTCCCTGGTTGAAGAAAGGTAAAAATGAAATTGTAGTTTTTGATTTATTGGAGAACGAGGGAAAAACAATTTCAGGTAAAAAAACATTGGAATAAAAACATTATCATATGCGGAGGCTCTTATTAGTACTAGGCTTGCTGGTCAGTCTTCTTGTTAACGCGCAGAGTAGTGGCCAGAGATGGACTGCCGAAAAAGCAAAGGCCTGGTATGCGAAACAGGGCTGGCTTAGGGGCTGTAATTTTCAGCCGTCTTCTGCGATCAATCAATTGGAGATGTTCCAGGCGGCATCATTTGATACGGCTACCCTTAACCGTGAGTTGGGATGGGCCGAAGAGCTTGGATTCAATGTAATGCGGGTATACCTGCATCATTTATTGTGGACAGCGGATAGGGAGGGGTTTAAGAAAAGGTTGAACACTTATCTTAATATATCGTCAAGGCATAAGATCAAAACATTGTTTGTTTTTTTTGATGATTGTTGGAACGATACGGCCTGGGTTGGAAAGCAGCCTGAACCAAAATTGGGCGTGCATAATTCAGGTTGGGTGCGGGATCCGGGAACCATGGTGTACAGGTATCCTGATACGGTGAAAACCTTGGAAGCTTATGTGAAAGATGTATTAACCACTTTCAAAAACGACGACCGCATCCTGTTATGGGACCTGTATAATGAGCCAGGCAATAGTGGTCAGTTTGAAAAGAGTTTTTCGTTGCTGCGCCAGGTATTCCGCTGGGCGCGCGAAGTAAACCCTTCTCAACCTGTTTCTGCCGGCCTCTGGAATAACGATGCCAGGTACCGGAATCTGAACGCATTTCAGCTTGAGCAATCAGATGTGATCACCTATCATAATTATTCCCCTTTAGATGATCATAAAAATGCCATTGATACCCTGAAGAAATACGGCCGGCCCATGATCTGCACGGAGTATATGGCACGCAGAAACGGAAGCACATTCCAAACGATCATGCCTTTGTTGAAAAAAGAAAATGTGGGCGCGATCAACTGGGGTTTTGTCAGTGGAAAAACCAATACCATATTTGCCTGGGACACGCCTATAAAAGACGGAAAAGAACCGCCGTTATGGTTTCATGATATTTTCCGCCGCGATCATTCCCCTTTCAGTGCGGAAGAGGTCAGTTTTATTAAGAAGGTGACGGGGAATTAATGTGTTTGCCGGTTAACAGGTTAGCCGGATAATGCATTAGATAAACAGGAAAGAGTGCAATCCACTATTGCACTCCCGCGGGCTGAATCTATCGAAAGCCGGTTGCCGAAAATAAAGTTTCATAGTTTTCTTAATTCATTAAACCGCCTGATTGAAATTCTCTAACTTAATCGGGCTTGGAAAAACCATAGCAAGCTGGCAGCAAGCAGAAAAAGAAGATGTTGATGGTGTGAGAGCGTATTGTTTAAACATATTCCCGGCTGTCAGATTAAATTTTGTCTTTTTACAACTTTTACGGCTTTGAAAAGTAGCGGCCTGATTCCTCTATGATACTCTGCAATCGTGGATGTAATGGCGTTTAACTTTTTCAAATCAAAATTATATGGGTCGTCAGAATGAGATACTGATTTATTTGATTAATGAGCTGGTCAGGGTCAGGGATAAGGAAGACATGCTTCAGCTTATCAGAAAAGGTTTAAAGCAGTACATTGATTTTGACGATAGTTTCATCATGCGGTATGATCCGGCGACAAAAAAAATCAGATCTTATATTTACCACGTGGAAAAGGGTCGCCTGGAAGACCCCGGATTTGAAAATCAACTGAATATTGAATACACCATTCATGAAGATCTACTGGCCAGTACCAATATCCCTGTTGTACAAGATGTAAATTCTCTGGTAGCTTCGGGAGATAACCAGTTGTTATATATCCACAATGCAGGGATAAAGGAAATTGTTTCTGTAAGACTGATTGAAGGAGATCAATTGATGGGTCTTTTCGTTTTATTGTCAGAAAAGAAGAACACATATACTGCTGAAAAGCTGGAATTGCTGGAAAAAATATCGAAGCCTGTTTCTATCGCTACAGCCAATATTATTGCAAATGAGGAGATCGCCAGGAAGGAAGAAGAAAAGAACCTGCTGCTTTCTTTAAGTAATGAAATTGCTTCTCTTAAAACCAGGGAGGATCTCTTTAAAGTGGTAAATACCAAAATAAAGAAATTAATTGGTGTGGAGGAATTCGGCATTGCGCAAATCGATGAAGGTGGTGAAACATACAGTGCGTTTGTACTTGAGTTTTCTGATCATACCAGGAACCTGCTCCACTTTCATGAAGTAACATCTGCCAGGTATAGCACATCTGATCCTATTTTTCAAAAAGTGATGGGATCTGATGAGCCCGTATTATTTGAAGTGGAAGAGTTGTACAGGCTACCTGGCATGCCAGCATACGTTAAGTTTTGGAAGGAAGCCAATTTTAAATTCTATTATAGTATCCCACTCCGGGTTGGCGGGGTAGGTATCGGCTTTGTGAATATTCATTTTGATACCAGGGAGGCTGCTTATACGAATCGTGCTCTGATAACAGGGATCTGTGCACAATTAGGGGTAGGGGTTTCAAATATCCTTGCAATTGAAAAGGTTTTCAAGAGAGAAGAAGAAAAATCCATGCTGTTGGATTTTAGTAACGCTATTGCCTCGGTTCAGGATAAATTTGTTTTTGCTAAAGTGGTAAAGCAACAATTAAAAACTTTGTTTGGTATCGAAGAATACGTTGTCAATATCTTGAGTGAAGATGAAAAGTATGTTATTGGCTTCTTATATGATATCGAAAGTCAGATGTTGGCAAAAGAGGAGTTTTTAAAAATCTTAGATACGCCCATTGATGTTAATGATGGTATTTTCAACAGGATTCTTGCATCCGAGGATCCATTGACATTCAAAGTGGAGGATTGGGAAAAGATGGAAACCCCTCCGGTTTACCTCGAGGCGGCGAAGGCTACAGGATTGAAGAAAATGACCGGATTACGCATGCGAATTGGAGAAAAGAATATTGCATTCTTCAGTTTCAAGCACAATGAGCTGGATTTACCTCATTCCCAGCTGGTTTTTCTTAAAAGCATTTGCTCCCAGATTGCTATTGCCGTTTCTAATATCATGGCCCATGAAAAGATAAGCCGGCAGTTAGCTGAGATAGAGAAATATAAGCAGCAATTAGAGGAAGAGAAAACTTATCTGCGAGAAGAAATTGAGACCACACAAAATTATTCAGAGATAATCGGGCAAAGCAAAGAGATCAAGAAGGTTTTCAAACTGATAACGCAGGTTTCCTCGTCAGACAGTACAGTTTTGCTGTTGGGAGAAACCGGTACCGGGAAAGAATTAATCGCTCGGGCAATTCACAACGCGTCTCCGCGAAAGGAGAAACTAATGGTAAAGATCAACTGTGCTGCATTACCGGTTAATCTGATTGAAAGCGAATTGTTTGGACACGAACGGGGAAGTTTCACAGGGGCCGTCGAACGGAGGATAGGTAAATTTGAGCTAGCCAACCATGGGTCATTATTTCTGGATGAGATCGGTGAAATGCCTTTGGAGTTGCAGGTAAAATTGCTGAGGGCTCTCCAGGAAAAGGAAATAGAACGTATCGGGGGGAAAACTACCATTAGAACGGACGTAAGAATTATTGCCGCAACCAACCGGGACCTTGAAAAATTAATGGAAGAGGGAAAGTTCAGGTCCGATCTTTATTACCGGTTAAACATCTTTCCTATTCATGTACCACCTCTCCGGGACAGGAAAGAAGATATTCCCGAACTGGCGATGCATTTTATCAAACGGTTTTCCAAAAAAGCCGGTAGAGAGATTGATAAAATTGGTAGCAGGGCTCTGGAAGAGTTACGGAATTATCATTGGCCTGGCAATATCCGGGAAATGGAACACCTGATCGAACGTAGTGTACTTCTTAGCAGCGGCGATACTATCAAGGATATTCATCTTCCCGGCAAAAGAGGTCTGCAGACTGCTAAGCCGTCAACTGAAACGTTTAAAGTGCAGACTCTTTTTGAGAATGAAAAAGAATACATTTTGAAAGTTTTAAAACAGGTGAATGGCAGAATCGCCGGCGATGGCGGTGCTGCGGAATTATTAGGAATTCCGCCCAGTACACTGAATTCCCGTTTGAAAAAATTAGGGATCAAACGGGCACACCAGGGCTGATTTTTATTATCAAACAGTTGCACGGTTGGAAATATTATACATCCTGTATTCTGAAGGAGAATGACCAAATTGTGATTTAAAAAGTCTGGAAAAGTGGGTGATATTTTCAAATCCAAGCGTATAGCAAATATCCGTGACCGTCATCCTGGTAGTTACCAGAAACTCCCTGGCTTTTCTGAGTCTGCGCTCCCTGATCCACTGAGAAGGAGGCATATTATATGTAGATATGAAATCTCTTCTGAAGCTCGACAGACTTCTGCCAGCCAATCTTGCCAGTTGATCGAGAGATAGTGAGTTCAACAAATTATCTTCCATAATTGTGGTGAGATTTGGCCGCAGTTCTTTTTTCGAATCTAACAATAGATTGATCATTCGGGTATCAGATTGTTTTAAACTGAATAACATTTCGAGTAATTTGATCTTGACTAAAGTTTCGTCCATCTTTTCAGAGTCGTGCAGGTAGGGAGTCAGAGAATCCATGAATTTTGTAAAGTTGTGATGAACATCTGTGATCATAATCCCATTGTTATCGAATCCCGGATTAGGTGCTAATGACGTTAGTTTGGAAAATTCTTTTATCAGATCATCATTTAAATAGAAGATTGCAAATTCGGAGTGGTTATTTTCGCCAGAGTCGCCTATCGTCTGACATTCGACTTCCGTACTATTTTTCAGGAATACCAATTGGTGTTGACTCACTTCGTATTCCAATCTGCCATAGGTAAGCTTAACGCCACCTTCGACTATTATTAATAGTCTGTTTTCCTCTGAGTAAGAACTAATGTGGTGGTACCCGTCATATGAATAGTATTCAATTGCGGGGTTTCCGTTCAGGCAAACTACTTTCTTGTTGATCCCAATTGATACCTGGCTGGACTGGTGAGTTACATTTGAATGGTGCATGAGGAATGATTGATGGTTGTAGACCTATTATTTCAAACCCGATGCCAATATTTAAATAATTGATAATCAATGTAATACGGCGAAAATTAGAAAAAGTTACTCACGAAATATCGCTATTTAGCATACAAATAGCCAAATGCCAATTCGCCTCTTCCTATTGCTTTGCCCACATGGGTTTCAGTTTCAGAATCTTTTTATAGACGGGGCAATCTTCAGCATGCGCGCCGGGAAGGTAACCGATGCTCATCAAAAATTCGTTCACGATTTCGCCACCAGTGAAACGGAATGTTTTTTTGAACAGCTTTACCCACTCATCCTTCTTTTTTGGATGATGATATTCCAGCCATTTTTCAAATGAACCGAATTCTTTTTGTAAAAGAAGGATGGTCCTGGCGTTTTCAATAGCTGCATTTATTTTTAGCCTGTTGCGGATAATTCCCGGGTCTGCCAGAAGACGATCGAAGTCTTTTTCAGTGTATGCTGCAACTATTTTTATATTGAAACTGCTGTAAGCTTTCCTGAATGAATTTTCTTTCTTTAAAATTGTTTCCCAACTCAAGCCTGCCTGGTTTATTTCCATAATCAACCTGCCAAATAATTCATTGTCATTGTGAATCGGGAACCCATAATGGTTGTCGTGGTAATTTTTATGCAACTCCTTTCTATCGCCGGACATGTACTCTATATAACTGCAATAGCTCATTGTCTATAATTCATTTTTGCAAAGTTACCACATGTCCTACATTATAAATATTCCACGAAACAGAGCCTTGGTCAATCATCGAATGTACCTGTGAATGCGC
>DATGXN010000336.1:0-8771 GCA_035298945.1 Chitinophagaceae bacterium
AACCGGCGTTTCTGTAGCTTCCGGTTTCTTGTCAGTGGCTGAATTACAAGCAGATAGCAGGAACAAAGCAAATACAATTGCGGGGATCTTTGTCATGTTTGAGGGGTTTAATTAATGGAAAATGCAGGGTAGGAGTTGTACTTAGGGCAGGTAGTACAAAGTATAGATATAAATCAAAAAAACATAATTGATTTTCGCAACAGAATGATAATATTGCCGTTAGATTCTTATGAAAACTGACCGTATCCCGGCTATCTATTTTTTAGCCATTTTCTTGTTGTTTGTGCAATGTCGCCAGAGTTCCGTTAAATCCGGTGCCCAGAGTAGTAAAAACCTTACCCAGGTTGCTGCTGTTAAAATTACGCGTGTTGCAGGGCCGGTGGTTCCCAAAGCTGACAGTTCTCCTGTTGCGATCATGGCCCGGAAACAGGTGCCTATCCTCTGCTATCATCAGATCAGGGAGTTCAGGCCAAAAGACTCAGAGCGGGCAAAAGATTATATCGTTCCCCCGGCAAAGTTCGCTGAACAGATGAAGTTACTGGCCGACAGTGGCTTTACCACCATACTTCCGAACCAGTTAATGGAGTATCTGAAATACGGAGTTCCCATTCCTGATAAATCAGTAATGATCAATTTCGATGATGCTGACCTGAGTCAGTTTGAGGTGGCCAAACCCATACTTGACAAATATGGTTTCAAAGCCTGTTATTTTATCATGACAGTAGTATTGAACAAACCCGGCTACATGAAAAAAGAACAGGTCAGACAATTGTCTGATGAAGGCAATGTGATCGGGTCTCACACCTGGGATCATATGAATGTAAAGAAGATGGAAGATAAGGACTGGGCGATACAGGTTGAAAAACCTTCGAAGCAGTTAAGCGAGATCACAGGAAAGCCGATTGAATATTTCGCTTATCCGTTCGGGTTATGGAATGAGGATGTGGCCAGGGAATTGGACGATCATGGATTCAAGGCAGCATTCCAGCTGTCTGCAAAAAGGGATACCACACAACCTCTTTATACCATCAGGAGAGTGATCATTCCAGGTCAGTGGGACGCTGCCCGCATGTATAGATTCATGAAAGGCAGCTTTAATTAGCAGGTTGCAGGTGGCAGAGAAATTATTGAATGGTTTGATCTTTAAAAAATTCTGCGTGGAAGCCATAGACTATGGCTTCGGGAACCGTTGCCCTGGCGATCTCGGTCATACTCGAGGCATCCAGCAACAGCAGAAAAGAATTCTTCTTTTTTGCATCCAGTACAATTGACAATAAAACGCCATCCTGATCATTCCTGCTTCCCGGCCTGGGAACAAAGCAGGGTTCGCCCGGATAGCATCCCTCTTCGTTCCAATACATATTATCACCTGTTTTGACGTTGATCCTGACTATACTGTTATAGAAACCCTCGCGTTTTGAAGGATGCAGGCTGACACCATAGGTGAAGCCATAATGACCATCGGTATTGAATCTGTCATAATCGATTCGGGGTAATTCAATGCAAGCTTCCGACACTGTATGGTGAGTGATCTTCTTCGATCGTACATTCATTCTATATCTCCTGAGTGTTCCGAAAGGTAATTCAGTGCCAGGTTTTTCAAGTTCCTTCAGGTAATATTTCTCCACGATGGAGGCATCGTCATAGGCATTAAGATCCATCACAAGATCATCGCCTTCTTCCCATGCATTTACATGATGAAAACAAAAGAAAGGATCAGTTTCAAAATGGGCCACCATTTTGCCAGTGGATTTATCGATCACCCAGATACTGCCCCCGTCCTGCGGTATCCATTTGTGATTTTCTATGTAGGGTCTTTTCCAAAACAGTAGCTGGAGAGGCACTACCACCAATGGTCCAGCCGCAATGATGAAATATTTCTTACTCATTCCAAATCCATGCAGATAAGCAGGTTTACTCACAGGTACTGAAGCCAGAGGTTTGCCTCCGGGTTTAGCCATATCATATATTTTGTAATGGCTCTGCATGCCGAATTTCACCACCAGATTATAAGCATGACCATCGTCAAAATGAGGATGGGCTGTAGTTTTGTAAGCAAATGCGCCCGGTACTATTTCTTCAACCCCAACTGCTTTTAAAGTATGAATATCAAACTCCACCTGCATGGGCGTTTCACCCAGTGCCATGAACCTGTCGTTGATCCTGGCCACATTGATCTTAGGATTGTCGGTCATGTTTGGGAGGGTAGGGAACACGTAAGACTGGATCTTTTTGAAAACTGACCGACAAGGGTCGGTGGCGAATTCAGAATATTTCAAGTCTCCGGTATCTTTTACGTGCTGATAGGATTTGCAGTTGATAAAGCGGCACTGGTAACTGATGTCTCCGTTATGAATGGAAAAACTGTGGAGGGCTCCCATGGCGTCAAACCAGTGATTCATTCTCCGGTCCCTGAGATTGTACATACCAGGTCCGTTGCGGACATAGGTTCCTCCCAGCCAGTCAGGGAATTTGCCCTTCACGGGTACCCGGTCGAGACTATATTCCTGCTGTTTGGTGTTGATGCCAAGGTTGAAGAAATTTGATGATCCGTCTGCACTCATGACGCGTGGGGTATAACTTTTTGTATGTTGTTTTCAATGATCATGGATGTTACCGGGTCTATTTCGTTTGCCGCGATCTTACCGGATGCCATTACAGCCGGTACTCCTGCGCCCGGATGAACACCTGCACCTACGAAATAGAGATTGCCAAAATATTTTGATCTCACCTGGGGCCGGAAATAGCCCGACTGCATCATGGAGGGTTTGATTGAAAATGCAGCTCCTTTATAACTATTCAGTGTATCCCTGAAATGGAGCGGGTCTATGGAATGCTGCGCGATGATATTCGATTTCAGATCAGGAAGATAATTGGATTCCAGAAACCCGAGTATCTTGTCAGTGTATTCAGGCAGCACACTTTTCCACTGTATCCTGCCATCCAGATTGGGCACGAGGGAAAGCACATAGAAGGATTCGCATCCTTCAGGGGCTATGGTGCTGTCTGTACGGGTAGGCATGTGCAGGTAAAGACCCAGTTCACGCCCGATCTGCTTTCTTGAAAATATATCCCGCATCAGTTCTTTGTATTCTTTTCCCAGGATCAGGTTATGGTGTGCCAGCCTGGAATCAAGATATCTTTTCTTAGTCCCAAAATAGATCACCACAAGGGAATTACTGTACTGAAGGTTTTTGATCCAAAGGTCCATAGCAGCCGGGACCTCCTGTTTGGGAATCAAATTGGTATATGTGAAAGCAATGTCTCCATTGCAAACCACTTCATCAGCCCATTCGGCAGACCCATCCATCAGTCTTACACCACATGCTTTTTTGTTTTTTATGATGATCTCTTTGATCTCTGTATTGTATTGAACTTTACCTCCAAGGTCCTGGAATAATTGGCCAAGCGCATCAACAATCGCTCCGGTACCTCCAATGGCATAATGAATGCCCCATTCTTTTTCGAATTGAATGATCAGTCCGTAGATGGAAGGGGTGTCAAATGGATTTCCACCTACCAACAGCGGATGGAAGGAGCAGACTTTACGGATAAAATCATCTTTCACATATTGTGCCGCATAACCGTACATACTTCTCCAGGTCCCTGACGAGATCACATGCGGAAATATTTTAGCAAAACTTGAGAATGAGGGAAAACTTCTTTCCGTGAACGGATGGAACCAGTTAAAAATATCAGTTGTACCCTTGATGAATTGCCGGTAACCCTCCAGATCGCCGGGGGAGAATCTGGCTATCTCAGCTTCGGCTTTATCCTTATCACGGTAATAATCAAAATGATCGTGCTGCTCGTTGAAGATCCTGTAAAATGGATCAAGGGGGACCAGTTTCATATAATCTTCCCTTCTCTTCCCGGCCAGGTGAAAAAGCTCGTCAAACATATGAGGAGCGGTGATCACGGTAGGCCCGCCGTCGAACTTAAACCCATTTATATTATACTGGTATGCCCGGCCACCTAATTGATTTCGTTTTTCATAGATGGTGACTTTATGGCCTTTCGCTGCAAGTCTTATCGCAGCGGTCAGGCCTCCGAATCCACTTCCGATAACAGCAATTTTCTTGTTTGGCATAGGTTGTTTTTAATACTTCATCTGAATGGTCAGCTCTGTTCCATCTTTATGTGAAAAGGATGACTCTTTGTAGCCGGGAGCGCTGAATGTATTGTAGGTGTTGTTCGATACTCCATAACCCTCCTTTGGAATACCCATAAAATTGGTGTTCAATTTGCCGTCACCATTAGTGTCGTGGAAAAGTGCAATGGCATAGGTCCCTGGTGGAATATGGGAGAAACTTAATTCCAGAACACCATTCAACGTGTTGCCTTTTATCTTTTGAATGGCGTATGAAGTTTCATATGGGAAGCCTTTTGGTGATCCGAATAATGCAAGCATTACTTCGCCTTTCTTTGTATTCACCTGGGTAACCCGCACTTTGATATCTCCCTGACCGATAACGGCAGCGGGATCGACCGTAAAAAATCTGAGCATCAAAAGCAGAACAAGATTCATCCAGAGCTGTTTAATGTGTACAACAAAAAGAAGATAAGATTGTTTAACATTTGCGGTTTAAAAATTAAACATAAATTTGAGGCGAACAATGGAGTCTAACCATATGAAATTCAAAATCTTACGTAGATTTTTTCTCTTTTTTTCCTGCCTGGTAGTCGGGAATCTGGCCATTTCCCAGGTCACCGGGACCATCAACGGATATATTCGGGATGCTAAAAGTCTGGCTCCCATACCCGGGATCAGTATCCGGGTTTTGGAACTGGACAGGGGCAGTTCTTCGGACAGTTCAGGTTTTTTCCGACTAACAGATCTGCCTACTCGAACATATACACTGGAGGCGTCGGGCACGGGTTTCAAGACAGTTCAGAAATTTGATGTGGTTGTAAGTTCGGGCAACACAGTCGAGGTCAATTTTGACATGGAGACTGCCATTACTGAGCTGTCCAATATAGTTGTGAAGGCAAATTTTGCCAAGCCTGTAGGTGTGGTTAATTCGGTTCAATCGCTGGGGATACAGGAGATCGCAAAATATCCGGGCGCAAATTTCGACATGGCGAAAGTGGTACAGTCATTACCAGGTGTGTCAGGATCTGTGGGTTTTCGCAATGATATTATTATTCGTGGTGGGGCGCCTAATGAGAATTCCTATTTCCTGGATGGTGTGGAAATACCCACGATCAACCATTTTGCCACGCAAGGCGCAGCCGGTGGCCCAGTTGGTATGCTCAATGTTTCTTTTATTGATAAAGTGACGCTGCATACTTCCGCGTTTCCTGCCAAATACGACAATCCCTTATCTGGCGTACTCCAGTTTCGTTTAAAAGAAGGGAATCCCGATAAGATACAAGGCAATGTGAGGCTTTCAGCCAGTGAAGCTGCTGCAACACTGGAAGGTCCACTGGGAAAGAGAAATGGCAAAACCACCTTCATGGCTTCCGTGCGAAGGTCTTACCTGCAATTCATTTTCAAGATCATCGAACTGCCATTCCTTCCTGACTACTGGGACTACCAGTACAAACTCAATCATAAGATCGACAAGAAGAATGAGATCAGTATCATTGGATTGGGATCCATTGACAATTTCAGTTTTAATAAACCAGAAAATGCCACCCTTGAACAGCTTGCCATCCTGGATGCCATTCCGTTGAATACGCAGCGGACTAATACGATTGGTATTTCCTGGAGGCATGCCATGCCCAGGGGTTACTGGCAAATTGTGGCCAGTAAAAATACATTGACCAATACGGCCGATAAATTTGAAAACAATGAAGAAGGGGATGAGTCGAAGAGAATACTTAAATATCGTTCTACCGAAGACGAGAACAGGCTTCGGTACGAGATCAATAACAATTTCGGCGAATGGCAGGTAGGTGCAGGTGCTGTATTGATTTACTCCAACTATGAGAATTCCACCTACCAGCGTCGCACCTATGGTGCCATAAGCTATGAGAATGACCTGGGTTTTCTCAGGTATGGAGGATATGCAAGTATAACCAGGAAGTTTTTAGATAACAGGCTGGCCATTACAGGCGGTGTTCGGGCCGACGGAAATAATTTTACTGAAACCGGGTCTGACCTGGGAAGAACGTTTTCACCCAGGCTGGCATTCGCATATTCATTGGCCCGTGGTCTTAATCTGAATGCGTCTGTGGGCCGTTATTATAAGATTCCTCCGTACACCATCCTTGGATATGCAGAAAATGGCAAAGAAGTGAACAACGACGCAGAGTATATCAAGTCGGATCATTTTGTTGCAGGCCTGGAATGGTTGCCATCCAGTTCTATCAGGATTACTGCCGAGGGTTTCATCAAGAAATATGGGAACTACCCGGTTTCTTCCAACCTTGGTATTTCGCTGGCTAATCTGGGAGGTGATTTCGGTGTGTTGGGAAATGAGAAAGTGAGCAGTATAGGCAAAGGGGAGACCTATGGTTTTGAATTATTGTTTCAGAAAAGGCTGACCGAACATTTTTATGGCATCATGGCCTATACGTATTACTATAGTAAGTTTTCAGGAACTGATGGAGTAATGTTGCCCTCGGCCTGGGACAACAGGCATTTGGTTTCATTCACGGGCGGATATAAATTCGGAAAGAACTGGGAGGTAGGAGTGAGATTCAGATTCCAGGGAGGAGCTCCTTATACGCCATGGGATAATTATCTGTCCTTGGAGAATTATCCATTTACCAATGAGGCTGTTTTGGATTATCCCCGGTTGAACACATTGCGGCTTGAATCTTTTCATGCTATGGACCTGAGGGTGGACAAGAAATTTAATTTTTCGAAGTGGTCATTGGATCTTTTCCTGGATATTCAAAATTTGTACAACAGCCTGAATCCAACAGCTTCCGGTTGGACGCTTCAGCGTAATGCCGATGAGACCATTGCGACAACAACAGGTGATCCTTATAATCCGGGAGTTTATGGAGATCCTGCAGCGCCAAATAACAGGCAGAAAGCGATCGGGGTATTGATCCCACAGGATAGTGGCAGCAGGTTGCCTTCTATAGGGTTTGTTGTAGAATTCTAGGAGAAGCAGTAAGCAGTGAGCAGTAAGCAGTGAGCAGTTATATCTTTTTTCTGCTCACTGCTCACTGCTCACCGCTTACTGCTTTCCACTTATTGTTTTAAAGAAGAACAATCAATCACAAACCTGTATTTCACATCAGACTTTAATACTCTTTCGTAAGCATCATTGATCATATTGATAGGGATCACTTCAACTTCAGAAACAATATTATGCTCTGCGCAGAAATCCAGCATCTCCTGGGTTTCTTTGATGCCGCCGATCAATGAGCCGGCAAGGCGCCTGCGGCGTCCTATCAGTGAAAAACCTGAAACCGGTACAGGTACAGGAGGGGCACCCACAAGCACCATGGTTCCATCAACTTTTAACAGGTTGAGGTATTCGTTGTAATCATTGAAAGCAGAAACAGTATTCAGTAAAAAATCAAAATAACCTGCATATTGTTTCATGGCATCCGCGTCTTTGGATACAAGAAAATTGTGAGCTCCCATTTTCTTTGCATCAGCTTCCTTTGAAGGAGAATGACTGAGTACGGTAACATCTGCACCCATAGCGACGCCAAACTTTACACCCATATGCCCAAGACCTCCCAGGCCGATAATACCGATCTTATCGCCCTTCTTTACATTCCATTTTCTCAGCGGTGAATAGGTGGTGATACCTGCACACAACAAAGGCGCTACTGCGTGGATAGGAAGGTTTTCTGACACTTTCAGAACATAATTGTGGTCCACTACGATCTGTGTGGAGTACCCACCGTAAGTAGGCGTTTTCTTATCTTTCTCATAGCCATTATAAGTTGCGCTCATTCCATTATCACAGTATTGTTCTTCTCCAGCCTGGCAGGAAGGGCAGGTTCTGCAGGAATCCACGAAACACCCTACGCCAACGAGATCACCCACTTTGAATTTTGAAACTTTGGCTCCCACAGACATCACGCGGCCTACTATTTCATGCCCCGGTACCATGGGATAAATAGAAGGTCCCCATTCGCTACGGGCCTGGTGAATATCGGAATGACACACTCCGCAATACAGGATGTCAATTTGAACATCTTCATCCCCGGGCGTTCTCCTGTTGATCTGGAAAGGAGCGAGTGGCGTTGTTGCATTTTGTACGGCATAAGCATTTGCTGCTGTCATTTATATGATTTTTGAGTTAGAAGCTGAATATAACAATTTAACTTTCTCTTCTTATTATTTGTTCAACCCCTTCATAAATTCCATAAAAAAGTCTAACTTAATAACACTCCCACCTTATGGCAGCCAGTTCGTAGCCGCAGATTCAATAAAAATAAATGTTATGAAAAAGTATTTATTTTTTGTGCTATGTACAATGGCATGCTGCCTGTTATCACCTCCAAGCCATGCCCAGGTATTGAGAAAGTTTAAGGAAAAAGTAAACCAGGCAGCGGATAAAGCCCTGGCTGGTAAAACCACACCTGCCGGCACCGCTGGCACGGAAGGTAACTCGCCGGCACCCGAATCGTCGGGAAGAACGGGGAGGCCAACAAATAAGACTGGTTCAGGACTTGTTTCTACACCTCCGGATGTAGAGTCTAATATGACATCATCTGAAACTAGTTTTAAAAACAACAAATATTCCGAATCGAGGTATGCATTACAGCAGGCCATTTTAGGAGTTGAACTGAAAATTGGTCAGGAGATCCTGAAGTCTATGCCTGAAGAATTGCTGGGAATGCCAAAGATCCCCGAA
>DATGXN010000337.1:0-7008 GCA_035298945.1 Chitinophagaceae bacterium
TCCGGGCTATCTGCAGGCTGTGGACGAGGCCGGGATAAAGATCAACATTGATATTCATCCATTTGGTGCTACTCACCCGAATACGTATAAACTAACGCTGAAGAATAACCGCGAAACTCATACTTTAACTGCATTATCGACCGGGGGTGGAATGATCCAGGTGATCGAGGTCGACGGGGCATCGGTATTGATGGCTGGTGATATTTACGAAACACTGGTCTATACAAAATCACCTGAACTGCTGGCAGAATTTTTAAATAAGAGTGTTGAGTTTGATGAAATCAAAATCCATCGGGGAAACCAGGAATTTGTAGAACTGAAATCAAATCAGTTCTTGCCCAACGATCTAAAGGCGGAATTGGAAAACCTGGACAAGGATATCATCATAAAAAGAATCTCTCCCGTACTGCCTGTGTTAACTCGAAAGGATCTCAGTGTTCCTTTCATCACGGCTGCCGAGATGCTTGAATACAATAAAGACAAAGATCTCTCGCTATGGGAACTCGCGATTCACTATGAAAGCGCTCGTGGGAATATCAGTCATGATGAAGTATTTGAAAAGATGCGGTCGATCGTGACCATTATGCAAAATGCGATCGAGATCGGGATCAATGGTACGTCTTATGCCGACCGTATCCTCGGCCCGCAGTCCGTCAACTTCAAAGAGCAGATCAAAAAGAAAACGCTGGTGGAAGGCGATGTGTTGAACAACGTCATCCTCTGCACGTCTGCCATGATGGAAGTAAAAAGTTCAATGGGTGTAATCGTTGCAGCGCCCACCGCAGGTTCTTGTGGAGCCCTGCCGGGCGCAGTGATCGGTACGGCAACAACTTTGAAATTATCTCAGGATGAAATGGTGAAAGCCATGCTGGCTGCGGGTATCATTGGCGTATTCATCGCTGCACATGCCACGTTTGCGGCAGAAGTGGGCGGGTGTATGGCTGAGTGTGGTTCGGGTTCGGGCATGGCCGCAGCAGGACTGGTGGTATTGAAAAATGGAACGCTTGATCAATCACTGGCGGCAGCGTCTATGACTTTGCAGGCATCGTTGGGAATGATTTGTGATATGATCGCCGACCGGGTTGAGGCGCCCTGTTTAAACCGAAACGTAATGGCTGCATCCACTGCGATATCCATTGCCAATATGGCCCTGGCTGATTATGACCAGGTGATCCCGCTGGATGAAGTGATCGAGACCATGAAGAAAGTGGGTGATGCTATTCCAAATACTTTGCGCTGCACCGGTCTTGGTGGTCTGGCGATCACGAAGACTGCCAAGAAGATCGAGGCCTGGTTGGGACACAGAGACACGGAGGGGAAACACAGAGACGCGGAGGGGGACACGGAGACGCAGAGGAAAACATTCTTTAAGGTTTGCTGACCTTGGCTGGCACAAATTCATATTGCTGTCCCTGAGTAGTAGCAAACTCCAGGATGCCAGGTACCTTAGTGCTGATCTTTAGATTTTTATTCGATGATTTCAACTGGTTGGTGCGTAGTCGGCATACACGGCCTTGTTTTGAAAGGATGGTGAGTTTTGAAACCACACCATCTTTCCATGTAAAAGAAATTTCAAAACCTTCGCGGGTGCACACACCATTGAAAGATCCGGCCTTCCATTCTGATGGCAGTGCGGGCAGAAGTTCTATATATCCTTCATTCGATTGAACCAGAAGTTCTGAAATACCGGCTGTCATGCCCATGGATCCATCCACCTGCAGAGGCGTAAAACATTTGGCAAAAAGCTGGGGATAGGCCTGCTCTTTAAGATAACCTTTGAATATTTTGTTAGCCCGGTCTCCATCTTTCAACCTGGCCCAGAGCCCTACTTTCCAGGCGCGTGACCATCCGGCTCCGCCATCGCCTCTTTGCTCCAGCACTGCTTTGCAGGCATTCATGAATTCGGGAGTCTTGACGGGTGATAATACATTGCCGGGGTACAAACCATAGAGGTGCGAGAAATGCCGGTGGTTTTTTTCCAGTTGTTCCCAGTCATCGCTCCATTCCTGCAGGGATCCATCTTTCCCAATTTGGGGCGGGACTAATTTCATTCTTGCAGCAGCTACTTTTGTTGCGAGGTCGGCATCCACATTCATGATCTTACTGGCCTGGATATAATAGCTAAACAGATCGGTTAAGATCTGCATGTCGATCGAAGAGCCGGCGCAGATGGTAGTGCCGGGGATCATACTTCCAGTCACCTCATCAAAATATCTTCCATTACCCGGACTGCCAGGAAAATTTTCCGGAGAGGTAGATGGATTAGTGACAAGCCATTTCCCATTGGGATGAGGGATGAGAAAGTCCATGAAGAATTCCACGGAACCTTTCATGACCGGGTATAGTTCCCTGAGAAAGTTTTCGTCTAGTGTATACCGATAGTGCTCCCACAAACCGTTCACCAGCCACGCACCACCCACTGTGAAAGTTCCCCAGGTAGGGCCATCCATAGGTGCCGCAACACGCCAGATATCCGTGTTCTGGTGCAATACCCAACCTCGTGCGCCATAATGTTCCTTCGCAACCTGGCTACCCTGGTCCATGATTTCTTTCATCATCTTTAATAAGGGTTGCACGCATTCGGAAAGATTGGCAGATTCTGCCGCCCAATAGTTCATCTCCGTATTGATGTTGACGGTGTACTTCGAATCCCAGGCGGGGTTCATATCGTTATTCCAGATTCCCTGCAGGTTGGCAGGCTGCGTTCCCGGCCTGGAAGAACCCATGAGCAGGTATCTTCCAAACTGGTAGCATAGAGCAGCCAGGGATGGATCCGGAGAAGTCTGGATCTGGGTCATGCGTTCATCAGTAGGCAAAAATGAATTGGCCGTGTTGGGGAGATCCAATCTGACTCTCGAAAATAATTGTTGGTGATCCTGGATATGCGCCTGCCGGATAGTTGAAAAATCTTTTTGTGTAGCCTCCAGGTAATGCTTAATTCTTTCGTGCGGATTGCCACTCACGTCATTGTAATATTTAAAATTGGTGGCGGCAACGATATAGATGGTGACGGCATTGGCATTGGACACCTTGATGATATAGCCATCCTGTTTCATGGTTCCCCCTTCGGGAACTATTCGGGCATTGGCCTCATACCTGAGTTTACCTTCAACGCCGAGGTAGTCGGCCGATTTCCCGGTAAGTGTGAGCAGATCAGGCGCGGCCCCATTCATCTGGAAATAATCCGTTCCGTAGTTGGAGTGTGCCTGGTTGCGCACGCCTCTTAGGTTAGTCGTGAACGTTATACTACCGGGCGTGTTGCAGGTAATGCGGATGGCGATCACCTGGTCGGGCTTTGACGACAGGATCTCCTGCCGGAATTTTTTACCGTCCACGATATACTCCACACCGCTGACACCGGTTTCCAGGTTGAGCCATCGTTTATAGTCGGAATACTCCTTGCCATAATCAAATTGAAGATGAAGATTACCCAGGGACTGATACTTCTGTTGTTCCACGGGATATCCCATGAGATGTCTGCCAAACAGGTTATGCGCGGCAAGCATTTTCTGATCAAAGACAAGCTGCTGAATTTCTTTCAACTTTTCGTAGCCACCTGGATGCATGGTGGAGTAAGGCCCGCCTGACCAATACGTATCCTCATTCAATTGAATGACCGCTTCATTCACGCCTCCGTAGATCATAGCACCTAGTCTGCCATTTCCAACCGGTAGGGCTTCTTCCCATTTTGCGGCTGGTTTAGACAGCCAGATCATGGTGGCGGGATTTATAGCGGCAGGGTCGAAAGACTTTTCCTGGGCTGACAGAGAATGATTAAGGAGCGTAAAGATGGTGAGCGCAAAGAAAGTCTTCATTGGCAATTACTTGTATTGAGGAAGTTAGTGTTTTTAAGAAAACTCCTCTTGAGCCGAATAAATTCCCTAATCGGCTCATATTATTACTATATTTGAGCCGAATAAACCTCCTAATCGGCTCATGGCAATATATAACTGGCAACTACCCGATTGGCCCAAGTTCAGATATACGCTTAAAGGAGTGGAAGATATTCTTCTGAGTTTTTCTGAAAAACTGGGGAGGGTATCTGGCATTATTGAGGCATTGCCCGAAAATGAGCAGCAGGATGTTGTAGTGGAAATAATATTGGCTGAAGCCATCAAGACCTCTGAGATCGAGGGGGAGTTTCCAAATCGGCAGGATGTTCTTTCTTCTATCAGAAAAAACCTTGGCCTTCATGTTGGTGCTGAATACATAAAGGACAAATCCGCAGAGGGGTTGGGAGAGTTGATGATCGATGTTCGTAAAACGTACATTGAGCCTTTGACCGGTGAGAAATTGTTCTCATGGCACAAGATGTTATTAGGTCAAAACAAGCGAATCGAAGTTGGACAGTGGAGAACCCATGAGGATCCGATGCAGGTTGTGTCCAGTGCAATAGGCAAAGAGAAAATTCATTTTGAAGCTCCGCCATCATCCCAGGTCCCATCCGAAATGGAAAGATTTTTTCAATGGTTCAATAACACAGCCCCTGGGGGAAAGGAGGAAATTAAAAAAGCGCCAGTGAGGGCTGCATTGGCTCATCTGTATTTTGAATCAATACATCCATTCGAAGACGGGAATGGCAGGATCGGGAGAGCCATTGCTGAAAAAGCAATGTCGCAAACAATAGGCCGGCCCTTGATAATAAGTTTATCACGAGCCATTGAAGCAAAGAAGAGCTTGTATTATACAGCTCTTGAGCGGGCACAGCGATCCAGTGAAGTGAGCGAATGGATCAAATACTTTGTTACAACCTTATTTGAGGCGCAGGTAGAAGCGGAAATTCAAATCGAGTTTACATTGAAGAAAGTAAAGTTCTTTGATCGATTCAAAGATAAATTCAATGAACGCCAGTTAACTGTGATCAGAAGAATGCTGGAGGAAGGGCCCAAAGGATTTGAAGGAGGAATGAATGCCAGGAAGTACGTTGGAATTACCAAGACCTCCAAGGCCACTGCAACCAGGGATTTGCAGGAATTATTGCAATTGGATGCATTTGTTCCCGCAAGCAAGTCTGGCGGGCGAAGTACCAGTTACCAGGTGAATCTATAGGCTAATGATCAACGTTCACGAACAAAACAGGTTTAATTATCTTGCCATTTTATGAACCCCATCAGATTCATCTTAGCCATCTTACTTTTCATCTCCTTGTTGGATATGCCTTATGGTTATTTTCAGTTGGTACGATACCTGGCCATGATCAGTTTTTCAATTCTGGCATATGATGCATACAGATCAGGTAAACAAACACAGGCTATCATATTCCTATGCTTAGTGATCCTGTTTCAGCCTTTACTTAAAATCTCTTTGGGCCGTCAAATATGGAATTGGGTAGATGTGGCCGTTGGGATCTGGCTACTGGCTGATATGAAAGATCTGAAGAGTATCCTGAAGAAATGATCTGGCCGCTCATATATTTTCACAATGATCCCAACGGCGGAGGGTCAATACCCAGCTCGGGAAACTGGTAGTCTGATTTCACCTTTACCTGGGCACCCAATTTCATCTCCTGATCCAGTTTCAATAATGAACAGCTGAATATGTCCGTAATATTTTCTCCCTCGTACTGTATGATCAGGTCCATGTGCTGCATGGAATGCGGACCTACAAAAGCATAACCCTTGCAGCCTTTTACACAACTGCCACAGACGCCGGGATAGGGAATGAGTTCATGATCGCCGAAGGACATAAAGTCCGTCATCACATCTTTCAATCTTCGAACAAATTTTTTCTTGTCCATATCCTGGTAGGTCCGATGGTCATCCAGCAACAGATCAACGGAATCAATATCAAGGTCGGAAATGGATTGGATCAGGAAATCATATTTCGTCATAACAACTAATTTAAGGGGAATCGCAAACTTAAATTCCTGTTGTGCAATCTATCTGCAGAGAATAGATGGAATTGAAAAGCACCGCTCATTTGGATATCTTTAATATGTATGATCAAAAGAATTCTCGTCTTGATCTTCCTTCCAATTTCACTGTTCGGACAGAGCAAGCCTAATATCATTTTCATCCTGACCGACGATCATCGCTGGGATGCACTGGGCTTTGCGGGCAATTCCATCATCCGGACACCGGAGATGGATAAGCTGGCCAGGGAAGGTGTTTACTACGAGAACGCTTTTGTGACCACTCCTATCTGCGCCGCCAGCAGGGCCAGCTTTCTCACCGGGCTTTACGAACGCACCCATAGGTACACCTTCGGTCAGGGATCTATTCGCCAGGTTTTCATGGATCAGTCGTACCCTGTGGAGTTGAGAAAGGCCGGATATTATACCGGCTTCTTCGGGAAGTTCGGGGTAAATTATCCAGGTTTTACAACGCTATTTGACCAAGGGGAGAGTTATGACCGGGACGACAAGCTGAAGGATGCCCGCGGTTATTTCTATAAAACGCTAGGGAAAGATACTGTGCACCTCACCCGCTATACCGGACAGAAAGCGATCGAGTTTATCCGGAACGCGCCCAGGGCAAAACCATTTGCGCTATCCATCAGCTTCAGTGCGCCACATGCCCATGATCCTTCAGAACAACAATATTTCTGGTCGCCCGAATTTGACACTATGTACCAGGGCATTACCATACCCGATCCGCCTTTGAAGGAAGATGCCTGGTTCCAGGCCCAGCCAGCTTACGTACAAAACGGTGAGAACCGCACACGTTGGCGCTGGCGATTTGATACGCCCGAAAAATACCAGCGATCTGTGAAAGGCTATTACCGCATGCTCTCGGAACTGGATGCAGAGATCGGGAAGATCCGCAAAGCCCTTGTAGAGAATGGACTTGCGGATAATACCGTGATCATCCTGATGGGCGATAACGGATATTTTCTGGGCGATAGGCAGCTGGCTGATAAATGGCTGATGTACGATAATTCTCTAAGGGTGCCTTTGATCATCCTTGATCCGAGAAAACCGGGGAACAAAAGATCGAAAGAGCTGGCGCTGAATATTGATGTGCCGGCTACCATGCTGGAACTCGCAGGTGTTCCAACTCCAAAAACCTG
>DATGXN010000338.1:0-1705 GCA_035298945.1 Chitinophagaceae bacterium
ATACACCTGGAACACGCCATGTGCTGCAGACCCACGTGCATGAACGATGCGCTCTGGAATTCTTTCATGATCAAAATGCGTGATCTTCTCCCGCAGAATGAAATCTTCCAGGAGGGTTGCACCACGTGCACCTGCTTTTAATGAATTCTGATCATCATTAATTTTCACACCTTGATTAGTAGTCATGAATTGACCGGTAGGATCTTCTTTATTGATGACCAGCTCCTGGTTCTTGGCATTTTCTGGTTCGGTGGGCTGCTTCTTTTTTCTATTCGTTTGGGTGGTCGTAGTCTTCTTGGTGGGCATAAGTTCAGTTTTAGAAAGATGGTTAAGCTTCTTCAGCAGAGTCGTAGTTAATGTTATCCTCGGCGATGGTGGTGAGAATTTCATTGGTCTCTTTTTCTTCGGCCAGTGTCTGTTCGAGAATGCCTGCAATATCATCACGTCCGAGAGTCCTTGCCAGTTGGGCCAATCCGCCATAGGTGGAAATTTCATAGTGTTCTGCTTTTTGGGCAGCCAGGATCAGACCCACATCTCGGGTAGCTGTTCCTTCCACGGTGTCTTCTATCACTCCTTCACCTTCCTGCACCAGGCCTTCCATAGCATCACATTTTTTAGCCTGTACTTTTTTGCCCAGTAGGTCAAACACTTGTTCCAGCCTCACCACGTGCTCCCTGGTTTGTTCGTAGTGTGTGGCGAATGCTTCCTGCAAGTTTGCCGAAGAAGCAGCCTTCATCATTTTTGGGAGTGCTTTGGTCAAATGTTTTTCTGCCCAGTAGATGTCTTTGACCTGTTCTGTGAATAGTTCTGAAAGGGCAGTTTGGACTTCGCTTTTTGAAAGAGCGTTCTTTTCTGTATTTCTTTTTGCTGTTGTAGGCATATGATTGTATTTAGTTAGACCTAGCTGTAAAAAGCATGCCCGATAAACCATATGGTAAAACCTGCTGCTAAAAGGTTTACGGAATCATCAGAAAGGGGTTGGTATAGTCTATCTATGGGTTAGGATGTCCCATAAAATGGATAAAAGACCATTAAGTAAGTGATAGCAAATTTCCCGGATCTGGTAGCTCAACTCTTGTCGACCGGTAGGAGATCAAATGCCATTCGCTTTTCTTCCATCCAGGCATTCATGGCTTCAGGAGAATTCATGTTTTTGCGCATTTCGTTCATGGCCTCGATATGGGGAGCGTCGCCCTGGCTGGTATGGGAAAGGAGCGATATTTTCTATATTCAGATCTTCCGGATCGGTGCCCCTCATTTGTTTGCAGTTAGATTGCACAGATGATATGTAGATTTGTTCCCTTATTAAATTTCTGGCATCATGACAAAGTACGATTTCCTGATCCAATCCATAGCCGACCTCGATATTGATTCCGTTGATATGTTGCTAGATGAGCATCGGACCTACCAGGATATGGACAAGAAAAAATTTGTTCGAAGATTGAAAGATGTGATCTCTGACTTCATGGCATCAGGCGATCATGAGCTTATTCCCTACGCCGGCACCTGTGGCAGTTGTGTAAAAGGCTGTAAGGGTTATGCATTTGTAGGTCCGCATTCCATGCAGCACATGGACCTGATCATACAGTACGATGGAGAAAATATTACGGACATATTCAGCTGTTCATTATTGAAACTGGATCAGGAGATGAAATTGGGTGCCCAGGTAAAGGTGAAATCAGACTACCAGTTTCCCGAGCTGGGC
>DATGXN010000339.1:0-25604 GCA_035298945.1 Chitinophagaceae bacterium
AGGGAAGGGTGCAGTCGGCAGAAGCTGGCGTACGAAATGCAAATATCGAATTAGGGTATACACAGATCAAAGCACCGATCAGCGGAATGATCGGTATTTCAAAAGTGCGGGTGGGCGATTATGTGGGGGCATCAAGAGTGATACTGAACACTGTTTCCCAGATCAGGACCGTAAGGGCAAGGTTTACGATGGCTGAGAATGATCTTTTCCGGATCTACCGCATGAATAAAACCAAAGGAAACGCATCTCTTAACCGGGATGTTGAAATGATACTTTCAGACGGTTCAGTATTTCCGCACAGGGGTGTTATCAATTTTGCAGACCGCCAGGTTGATCCTACTACGGGAGCCCTGACCATTGACGCCAGTTTTCCCAACCCTGAAAGAATGCTCAGGCCCGGTTTATATGTCAAAGTGAGGTTGCTCATTGAAAAAAGAGATTCCGCCTTGTTGATTCCTCAGAAAGCCATAGCTGAACTGCAGGGCCAGAAACAGGTTTTTGTACTTGGTGACAGTAATAAAGTGAATATGAAACTGATCCAGACCGGTCCGAAATATGGCCGATATACCATTGTGGAATCGGGTCTTGTGCCTGGTGAAAAGGTAATCATTGGAGGAACCGCATTGCTGAGAAACGGGATGGTGGTAGTTCCAAAGGCTTTGGATACCAAAGACAGTACGGCGTTAGATATCACTGAAAATTAAGAGCGAATTTTATGGCTGAATTTTTTGTACGAAGGCCTATTGTTGCGATGGTGTTGTCGATCATTATCGTGATCCTTGGGGCAGTGTCTTTACAATCTGTACCAGTAGCGCAATACCCTGAGATCGTGCCTCCGATGATCCAGATCAGTGCGGACTTTATTGGTGCCAATGCGATCAACGTTGAGCAGGCCGTTGCCACCCCGATAGAACAGAAAGTGAATGGTGTTGAAAACATGCTTTACATGAAAAGCGTCAACACATCTGATGGGAACATGACTTTGCAGGTAAGCTTTGAAGTGGGTACCAATCTCGATATCGCTAACATGCTTACCCAGAATAAGGTCAAGCTGGCAGAACCTTTTCTCCCCCAAGCCACCAAGCAGACTGGTGTGAATGTAAAAAAGTCGCTCAACTTCCCCCTGTTGCTTGTGTCCCTGAGTTCTCCCAAGGGAACCTATGATAATAACTTCATGTCCAACTATGCCAATATCAACATGGTGGACGAACTGGCGCGTATCAAGGGTGTGGGTGAGGTGCTATTGTATGGTGGATCCGACTACGCCATGCGCGTTTGGATCAAGCCAGACCTGATCTCTAAACTTGGAATCACTATTGAAGATATTCAGTATGCACTTCAGCAGCAGAACGTGATCACCCCGGGTGGTAAATTCGGTGGGGCTCCTGCACCTAAAGGCACAGAGAATACGTATACGGTCATGTTGCAGGAAAGGCTGATCAGTGAAGAGGATTTCGGCAACATCGTTGTCAAGGCGAAGAAAGACGGAGCGATCGTCAGAATGAAGGATATCGGCCGTATTGAACTGGGTACGCTTACCTACAGTAGCTTCTCCCGTGTCAATGGTAATCCCGGAGCCGTTATCGGCTTTTTCCAGATTCCCGGATCGAATGCGCTCGAAGTGGCAGATCAGATCAAAGCAAAAGTGAAGGAACTTTCTGAGAAATTTCCTCCGGATATGGTGTATGATGTATCCCTGGATACAACGCTTGCTGTAACCGCAGGTATAGAGGAGATCATGCACACCTTGTTCGAGGCGGTAGCCCTGGTGATCCTGGTGGTTTTCCTTTTTCTTCAGGATTGGCGTGCAACGCTGATCCCGCTGTTGACAGTGCCGGTATCATTGATCGGTACCTTCATGGTATTCCCTTTACTTGGATTTTCAGTCAATACGCTTTCACTACTTGGGCTGGTACTCGCTATTGGTATAGTGGTGGATGATGCAATTGTGGTGGTGGAAGCAGTGATGCATAATATTGAACATGGCCTTAGTCCCAAGGAGGCTACCGTTAAGGCCATGAAAGAAGTGTCGGGTCCTGTAATTGCTATTGCATTGATCCTGGTTGCTGTGTTCGTTCCAGTGGCTGCAACACCGGGCATTACGGGACGGCTCTACCAGCAGTTTGCCATCACCATAGCCATATCCGTGGTTTTCTCCGCGATTAACGCCCTGACGCTGAGTCCTGCTCTTGCCTCATTATTATTACGCCCTCATAAAGAGAAGAAAGGCCCACTTGCCTCATTTTTCAGAGGTTTCAATAATGTTTTTGACAAATTCACTAGTGGATATACAGGTGTCGCAAAGTTTTTTGTCACCAAGGCCATCAGGAGTGTAATTATTGTAGTCATAGTTGGCCTGGCTGCTGGATTGTTAGGCACAAGGATCCCCGGAGGATTTGTGCCCGATGAGGACCAGGGTTATTTCATGATGAATATCAGTTTGCCGGAAGGATCTTCCATCCAACGAACTGATGAAGTGGCTAAACAGGCTGAGAAGATCCTGGGTAAAGAAGAGGGCGTAAGAAGCTTTGTCACTATCAATGGTTACAGCCTCCTCACCAACGCATATGCACCCAACGCGGCCTTCCTGTTTGTTGAAGTGAAGAAATGGGATGAGAGAACTGAGACTGTAGCCAAACTGGTAGAAAAACTGAATAAAATATTTGCAAAAGATATCACCAGGGGTACTGTTATTTCATTTGGGCCACCACCTATTCAGGGCCTTGGTACATCAGCAGGATTTTCATTGATGTTGCAGGACAGGGGTGGCAATTCGCCGCAATATCTTTCCAAAAATGCAGATCTGTTCATGGCTGAAGCCAGGAAACGTCCTGAGATAGGATCTATCCGAACTACTTACAGGTCAGGATCGCCTCAGATCAAATTGGAGATCGACAGGGACAAGGCGGAGAAACTTGATGTACCCATGTCGTCCATATCAACCACCATTGGTGCCTTCCTGGGAGGAAACTATGTGAACGATTTCAACCGCTTTGGCCGGCAGTATCGGGTGTATATACAAGCAGAGCCTGAATACCGGGTAAGGCCAGAGGATATGCAGCAATTCAATGTAAGGAGCAGGGGAGGCGCTCTGGTCCCCTTGACTACTCTTGTCAGTTATAAAAACGTTACAGGCCCCGAATTTACCAACAGGTTCAACTTATACCGATCTGCAGAACTATCCGGAGCTCCGGCTGAAGGATACAGTTCTATGCAGGCTTTGAATGCTTTGCAGGAAGTAGCGAAAACCTCCTTACCTCCGGATATGTCGTATCAATGGACTAACGTATCCTACCAGGAAAAACAATCTGAAGGCAAGGGAGGAACTGTGTTCATTTTCGCCCTCATCTTTGTGTTTCTCATTCTTGCGGCACAGTATGAAAGCTGGGGTTTGCCTTTCAGCGTGCTCCTGGGAACTCCATTTGCGGTTTTCGGCGCCTTCCTTGGTTTATTCCTTTCGAGGATGAGCAATTCACTTATCGTCAGTAATGTGTTCGCTCAGATCGGGTTGGTGATGCTGATAGGACTGGCTGCAAAAAATGCGATCCTTATCGTTGAATTTGCCAAAGCTGAGCACGAGAAAGGAGTGCCGTTAAAAGAAGCTGCTATCCTGGCTGCAAAGCTTAGGTTCCGACCCATCCTGATGACGGCATTTGCCTTCATCTTAGGTGTGATACCGCTTTTAACAGCAACGGGTGCCGGAGCTCAGGCCAGGTCTGTAATGGGTATCACCGTATTCAGCGGAATGCTGATAGCTACCATACTCGGCGTACTTATAGTACCAGGGTTATTCGTATTCATTGAGAATTTAACCGGGAAGAAGAAGAAAGAAAAGGTTCCCGATCAAACAAATGCCTAATCATGAGATCGGTCATTATCATATCATTAGTAGTGCTAGCCGGATGTATGGTTGGTCCTAAATACCAGAAGCCGGTAGTAACAACACCCGAACAATACAGGGATTCCCAGTATTCAAAAGCAGGTGATACAATTTCCTATCTCGCCTGGTGGAACCTGTTCAAAGATCCTGCGCTTAACCAGCTGATCAAAGAAACTGTAGACAGCAACAGGAATATCCGTACCACACTTGCGCGTGTGGAAGAATCAAGGCTTGCTGTTGGGTTTGCAAGAACGTCTGCGCTTCCATCCGTAGGATATGGTGCAAGGGCTGGGTATTACGACCTGAGTAATAACAATGCAAATGAAGTAGGTGGTGGATCACCACGTGCCGCATACAATCTTTTTGCTTCTGCTTCCTGGGAACCGGATTTCTGGGGGAAATTCAAAAATGAGAAAATAGCAGCGCAGTCGGAGATGAGAGCTACAGAAGATGATTACCGATCTATGTACATCACGCTGGTCGCTGAAACCGCGATGCAGTATTTCCTGCTGCGGGATCTGGACGAGCGTTTGACCATAGCCCAGAATACTTTGAAATCAAGGGAAGCAACATTTGTTATCATCAATGCACGATTTGAAAAAGGTGAAGTAGCAGAGATGGATAAGCTACAGGCCGAAGGCCAGGTAGCCATAGCAAAAGCCACGATTTCAAATCTTACACGAAATATCAGGCAAACTGAAAATGCACTCAGTGTACTTTCCGGAAAGATGCCAGGAGAGATAAGAAGGGGAATGCTGAATGCGGAGCAACAAATACCGCCGGAATTGCCAGTGGGTCTTCCATCTACACTGCTCTCACAAAGGCCAGACGTAAGGGCTGCAGAACAGATGCTGCAGGCTCAGTTTGCAAGGATCGGGATTGCGCAGGCACTTCGTTATCCTTCGATTGACCTGATGGCTGCACTTGGGTTGCATAGCCAGGATTTCTCCAAATTATTTACTACCAACGCGATCTCATCGGTTCTTTCAGCAGGCATCACAGGCCCCATTTTTGAGTTTGGCAGAAATAAGAAAAGAGTGGAGATAGAAAAGAAAAGAAGCGAACAGTTCCTGCACCAGTATGAGCAAACCATTCTTGTTGCCTTCAAAGATGTACAGGATGGTTTGATCGGTATTGAAACCTATAAGAGCGAGAGGGAAAACCTGGAACACCTGGTGGCAACCACTAAAAAAACATATGAGCTGGCTTATGCGCGGTATGAAGCAGGGTATTCAAATTATCTTGAATTACTTGATGCTGAGCGTATGCTGTTCGATGCAGAAAATAACGCCTCTGTTATCCGGAGAGAACAACTGATCTCATTTGTTCAACTGTATAGATCACTGGGTGGCGGATGGGATAATTCCGTAAATTTTTAAATAATTATTTTAGTTTTTCAGCGTTAAAGAAACCATTATGAAGAAAACAATTTTAGTGCTTATGGCTGCCGGATTTATGGCATCCTGCAATAGCAATGCCCCTGAAACGCCGGCTGCTGATACCACAGCAGTGGTTGTAGCGCCAGCTATCAGTTATCCTTATACAGCAAAATATTCGTCTGACTTTTCCATGGGCAAACCTGAGCTCATAAAGGTTGTTCTGGATATGTATAAAGCAGTAGAAGATAACAAGATGGATGATTTGGGTAAGTATTATGCAGATTCGGTTATCCGTTACAATTTCGCCCAGAAAGAGATTAAGCTGACCAGGGAAGAAATGGTTAAGCTTGCGAAAGATTTCAGGGCTCAATTCAAGGAATTCTCTGAAACACCAGTGGCATTCACAGCGTTGCATTCCAATGATAAAAATGAAGACTGGGTAGTGACCTGGATCAAGGAAAAAGTGGTTTATAACAACGGTAAGGTGGATTCAACTACTTACCAGGAGAACTGGAGGTTCAGGGATGGGAAGATCTATATGGTTGATTCTTATGCGAAATACGCTAAATAGGCGGCTGCTGAGCCTTAATTTAGACTTTTTAGTTTTGACTTTTTAATTTTACATTTGCATATAGCAACGCTTCAGTCCAAACTGGGGCGTTGTTATTTTTTTTAATCAACGATGCAAATCAAGGAGGACTTATGAGCGGGATTTTATATGTGTCTAAAGATACTTTGGAGCAAATGAAAGCTGAGCTTCAACGCTTAAAGACGGTGGACAGGCCAGCGGCTTCAAAAGCCATAGCTGAGGCCAGGGAGAAAGGTGACCTGAAAGAAAATGCTGAATACGACGCTGCAAAAGAAGCCCAGGGTATTTTGGAAGCCCGAATCAAGAAATTCGAATCCGATCTTGCTAATTGCCGCATCCTTGAGGCCGATAATATTGACACCAGTAAGGTATCCATCCTCACGAAGGTGAAGATCACTAATCTTGCTACCAATAAATCAATGGTTTACCAGATCGTTTCTGAAAAAGAAGCGGATCTTAAACTGTCGAAGATCTCCGTAACTTCTCCGATAGGGAAAGGCCTACTCGGTAAAAAAGTAGGGGAAGTGGCCGAAGTGACTGCTCCCAATGGAGTACTTAAATTCAAAGTTGAAGAGATCACTGTATGAGCAGCATATTTACCAGGATCATTAAAGGCGAGATCCCATCGTACAAGATTGCGGAGAACGACAAATTCTATGCATTCCTTGATGTATTCCCGTTGCAACCTGGGCATACGCTGGTGGTTCCCAAGCTGGAGATAGACAAATTCTTTGATATGCCTGAGGATCATCTTGCAGAGATGCTTGTATTTGCCCAGCCTATTGCTAAGGCAATTGAAAAATCTTTCAACTGCAAACGCTGCGGCATTGCGGTGATCGGCCTGGAAGTGCCCCATGCCCACTTGCATCTTGTGCCTATCAACAATGCTGACGATCTGAACTTTACCAGGGCCAAACTCAAGCTCAGTCCTGAAGAGATGAAGGCCTGCCAGGAAAAAATCCTAAGCCATGTCAGCTGAGTCCATAAACCGGCCTGGTATCATAACTGGATTCTGCTCTG
The DNA here is from genome assembly GCA_035298945.1 of Chitinophagaceae bacterium. Classification (GTDB taxonomy): domain Bacteria; phylum Bacteroidota; class Bacteroidia; order Chitinophagales; family Chitinophagaceae; genus Pollutibacter. Next base: position 6,869 of record DATGXN010000339.1, read on the forward strand.
CACTTCTTGTTGCTGGTATTTTCAATATCATATATACGTTTACCGGTGTGTATGCACCATACGGACTTCTTTATTCAGCTGCCCATACCCTGATCACTATCGTCATTTTTGCTTCAGTAGCCGGTATATGGTCGATGGAAAAATGGGGCGTTTATCTTTTTCTGGGATGCCTGGCAGTGAAGCTGGCCCTTGATCTGTATACAGGAGCATTCAAGCTTTGGGAGATCGTTTTGATCATTCCTGCAATAATTTTTGTTCTGCACTTAAAGAAGATGAAATAGCTCTAAAAGAGTCAGAGAGTCTGAGAGGCAAAGAGTCAAAGTCAGAGTCAAAGTGTTAGAGTCTGACTCTCTGGCTCTCTGCCTCTCTGACTCTTTTTTACCTGACCTTATCCGGATTCTTTCTGATAAAGTCTTCCCAACCCTTCACCCCTTTCACTATTCCTTGTGGCCCGGAGTTACCCTGGTAATGATGGCAAACTGCAACCGCCAGCGCATCTGATGCATCGTATGAATCGTGTTCGATCTCGATCTTGAGAATGATCTTCAACATCTTCCAAACCTGTTCTTTATCTGCATTTCCATTACCTGTGATAGCCTGCTTGATCTTCCTGGGGGAATATTCTGTCACCGGTAAGCCTTTCTGCATGGCCACAGCAATGGCAACTCCCTGGGCTCTTCCCAGTTTCAGCATACTTTGCACATTCTTGCCAAAGAAGGGCGCTTCGATAGCCAGTTCATCAGGCTTGTGTTCATTGATCAGGTCACTCATCGACTGCTGAATGATACCCAGCCTTTCAAAAATATCTTTCACTTTCGTCAGCCGGATGGCATCCATCCTGATCAGGGTCAGCTTCTTACCGTTCACCTCTATGAGACTATACCCCATGGTTTGAGTACCAGGATCAATGCCTAAAATAAATTTCGATGTTTGTTGCAAGAGGGAATTAATTTTGAGAAAAGAAGCTGCTGAACAAAAGTATCAAAATATTTCTCAACTACTTTCTCGGCCCCCTCATCTTCATCTGGTTATCCATTTCTATTTTTCGCCAGATACAACAACAGCCCGATCTTGAACAGAATCTGGCCCTGGTCCGTGACGCAGCTACAGGCAATATGGCCTGGAAGTTCTGGGCAGTATTTGTACTGATGATCATCAACTGGGGTATAGAAGCAAGAAAATGGCAGGTACTTCTCCTGCCTCTTGAAAAACTGAGCCTGGGCAGGTCGTTCAAAGCGATACTCTCCGGTGTGGCTTTTGCTATGAATACACCCAACAGGATCGGTGAATATGGAGGCCGGGTTTTATATATTTCTGAAGGGAAAAGGATCAGGGCGGTATCGCTGACCATTGCAGGAAGTTTCAGCCAGCTCATCATTACTTTATTCTTTGGTGTGATCGGAATCTGGATGTTGCGCGATCTTTTTCTTTCGAACGAATACATTTCTTCTTTTTCGATCTGGTTGAAATTCCTTGAGGTGATCCTGATCTTCATCACCATCATCTGCCTGATGATCTATTTCAGGATCAGCTGGATCATCAAGGGAGTGGAGAGATTGCCTGGTGCGGGCATATTTGTAAAACATATTTCCGTACTCGAAGATCTCTCTGTTACAATTTTGTTAAGAGTCCTATCATTATCGGTAGTAAGATTCATTGTATTCATTGTTCAATATAATTTGTTACTCGATGTGATGCATGTGGAGGCAGGTTGGTGGCAGGGATTTTGGCTTGTGTCAGTGCTTTTTCTCTGGCTCGCCATATGGCCTACCATCGCATTACTTGAGCTGGGTCTGAGGTGGGAATACAGTATCCTGTTGTTCAGTATGGTGAGCAAGAATACGGTAGGTATCTATGCTGTGGCCACAGGGATCTGGTTCATTAATCTTGTTCTACCGGCTTTGGCTGGAAGCCTGTTCATGCTTGGAATCCGTATCTTTAAAGAGAGATGATGCAACGCGATAAGCTGTTGCCCAGTCTTTGGTTAAAGGCCGACCCTTTGCAGTAGCAGTTCTCAGTGAGCTGAAATCTACAAATGCTAATGAAGAAATTTCTGATAACCTCCATACTTCTTTTGAATTTCATCCAGGCCAGCCTGGGTGATGATTTCTGCGGTACAAATAATAAAGTATTCCTGAACGGAGAGCGGATCACTTTTAAAGTGTTCTATAGTGTGATCGGCATTTTTATCGAAGCCGGCACGGCACAATTCAGCCTCAATAAAGAAGTATTGGACAACAAGACTTATTTCCATGCGGTGGGTGATGGTTTCTCGAATCCGCGTTACGACTGGATATTCAAGGTACGTGACCGTTATGAATCTTACCTGGATACCAATACCCTCAGACCTTATAAATTCATCAGAAATGTCAATGAAGGCGGATATAAGAAGTTTGAAAATGTAACATTCAATGACCAGACGAGAACAGCAACCAGTAAGAACGGTACTTTCGAGGTCCCACCCTGTGTGCAGGATGTGATCAGTGCAGTTTATTATGCACGTAATATTGATTACAACAAGTATAAGCAGAATGACAAGATCCCATTCAGCCTGTTCATTGACGATAAGGTCAACAATCTTTTTATCAGGTATGTGGGAAAAGAAGAGATCAAGACCAAATACGGAAAGTTCAGGGCCATCATATTGAAGCCTTTGCTTATCAAGGGAGATGTTTTTGAAGGCGGTGAGAAAATGACCTTATGGGTATCCGATGATCAGAATCATATTCCATTGAGGATCGAAAGCCCTATATCTGTTGGCAGTGTAAAAGTTGATATGATGGGTTTTGCCAATCTTCGTTATCCGATGACATCCAGGATCAGTTTCCGCTAATTAGTCAGGCTGATAAACGTCTTTCATCCTGATGCCCCTGTCTGTTTTTTGCAGGGTGCAGAAAGCAGTGGTTGGATCATGTTCAAACATCAGTACATAATCTTTCTCAACAGCTTCTTCCAAAAACGCTTTTTTCTCCAGCAGTGTAGTCAGTGGGAACATGTCGTATGCCATCACATAGGGAATGGGTATATGGGCCGCGGCAGGTAAAAGGTCGGCCATGTAAACAATGGTTCGGCCGTTGTAATTGATCTGTGGAAGCATCATGGCTTCAGTATGGCCGTAGGCAAATCTTATGGAAACATTTTCGGTGAACGGTGTCAAAGGAGAGATCTCTATCATTTTCAGTTTGCCTGATTCCCTGATGGGAAGAATATTTTCTTTAAGAAAGGATGCTTTCTCCCTGTCGTTGGGCTCGGTTGCCCATTTCCAGTGCTTCTCGTTACACCAGTAGGTAGCGTTGGGAAATGCCGGGACCAGTTTTTCGCCATCTTTTTTTATCGCCCCGCCGCAGTGATCAAAGTGAAGATGCGTGAGTATAACATCGGTGATATCTTCAGCATTAAAGCCGTGTTTGGCCAGCGACTTGTCCAGCGTATCATCGCCGTGCATGAAGTAGTAACTGAAAAATTTCGCGTCTTGCTTATCACCCATGCCCGTGTCAACTAGAATGCGCCGGTCACCGTCTTCGATCAGCAAACATCTCAGCGCCCAGGGGCACATATTGTTTTCATCGGCAGGGTTCAGTTTATTCCAGATGGATTTAGGAACCACGCCAAACATGGCGCCTCCATCCAGTTTAAACATGCCGGTTTCAATTACGTACAGCTTCATTGCGCATTCTTTTAAGTGTGACCAGCAAAAATACCATACCGATGATGAAAAAACTCATACAGCTTAAAACACTTATGCGCTGGGATTTTGTTTCTTCTGTCAGGTAGCCGAACAGGAAAAGACCGATCACGATGCCTATTTTTTCCGCCACATCGAAAAAGCTGAAGAATGAAGCAGTGTCTTTGGTTACAGGCATCAGTTTGGAATAGGTGGACCTGCTGAGCGCCTGTATCCCACCCATCACGAACCCTACCTGGACCGCAAGTAAGTAGAACATATTGACATTATGAGCGGGCAGGGTGTAGCCGAAATAGCAAAGATAGATCCAGAAGACCACGCAGATGATCAATGCCTTGATATTGCCGATCAGTGCCGATAATCTTGAGATCGCATTGGCGCCAACAATGGCGATCAGTTGCAGGATCAGGATTGAAATGATCAGGTTGCTCTGTGGAACAGCGAGTTCGTTACTCGCATACAGTGGGGCCGCCAGCATCACCGTTTGTACACCCATATTGTAAAAGAAGTAGGCACCCAAAAATGATTTGAGCACCTTTAGATGCTTGAGTTCGTTCCATACGTTTCCCAATTCCCGATAGCCATTCAATAACAGGTTACTCTTGGGTACTGTTCCTGCATGCGCCGGTTTTGGTAATCGGCCCACAGCCCATGTGCCAAAGCCGAACCACCATATACCTACCAATAAGAACGAGATCCGGGACCCCTGACCGGCATTTATTCCAAACAGATCTCCTTTCATGATCAATACCAGGCTCACCAGCTGTAATAAAACACTGCCGATATATCCCATGGAAAATCCACGGGCGGAGATCCGGTCTCTGTCTTCTGGTGCCGCGATCTCGGGCAAATATGAATTGTAGAATACGATGCTTGACCAGAAGCCGATACAAGCGATCACTGTGCAGGCAAGGCCCAATTCGAGGTTGTTTTTCCCATAAAGAAACAGGAGCGAACAACCGATGCTGCCCATAGTCATAAAAAAACGAAGAAAGCCTTTCTTGCTTCCCCTATAATCTGCTATGGATGATAGCAGCGGGGAGAGTATCGCCACAATGGCAAAACCGAAAGAAAGGGCATAATTATATAACGAAGTATTGTTGAAAGTATAGCCCAGGAACTGGATGGGATCCGCTGTAGATGGATCACCATCCCCGGTTAAACTTTCATAGTAAGCTGGGAAGATGGTTGATGTCACTACCAGGTTGTAAACAGAATTTGCCCAGTCGTACATGGTCCAGGCCCTGACGACCTTTTTAGGAGCAGTAACTAGCGTTGTTGCCAATGTGCATGAGTTTAGGTAATTAAAAAGTAAGAAGTAAAAATTAAAAAACGGCTTTTTACTTTTTAGTTTTTACTTTTTAATTGTTCAGAGCTTGCCAAACCCGATCAGAACCAGGAGAATAATACCTACGATGATCCTGTATATCCCGAACATCCTGAACCCATTCTTCTGCAGGAAACTGATGAAGAATTTGATCGCCAGTACGGCAACGATAAAGGCCACTATGCTTCCCAGTAAGAGTATGTGCACCTTTTCGGTATTCATCACCTCAGGGCTCTCTTTGTAGATGTCATAGATACTTTTTACTGTAGCCGCCATCATGGTGGGCACGGCCAGAAAAAAAGAGAATTCTGCAGCAGCTTCCCGGGACAGCCCTTGTTGCATGCCGCCAATGATGGTGGCGGCGCTCCTGCTCAGGCCCGGGAACATGATAGAGAGTACCTGGTACCCGCCAATGGCCAATGCCTGTTTATTATTGATATCTTCTTCCCTGAACACTTTTGGATTGACGAACCATTTGTCAACAAACAGCAATACAACCCCTCCCAGTAACAGCACCATGGCAATGACAAAGGGTTTCTCGAGTATGGACTCGATATATGATTTTAACAGCGCACCGAAAACAAGTGCAGGAATGATGGCGATGACGAGCTTGATATAAAAGGAGAAGCTTTTGAAGTTGATGAACTTTCTCCAGTACAGCACTACCACCGACAGGATGGCCCCGAACTGGATCACGATCTCAAATAATTTGGTGAATGGATCTGTATGGATCCCCATGAATGCAGAAGTAATAGCCATATGCCCTGTTGATGAGATGGGCAGAAATTCGGTTATCCCTTCAATGATCGCTATGATAATGGCTTGTACAGTATTCATAAGCTATTAACAAAAAAAGCGATGGTGACATCGCTTTTCGAATTATCTGAATGAATTGATCAGGCTTTTGGACGTTTCATAATGGCATACACTTCCACCATCAGGCCTGCCATGATGAGTATGGGGGCAATGGTGATCCGGCGGAAACTGTATACTTCATGTTCATCAAATACCTTGGGATCCGCACTCTTACCGCCAGACATCAACAGGAATCCCAATAGGATGATCACTATGCCAATACCCATCCACAGGTAATTTTCTTTCGTAAAAAGTTCAACTTTCTTCTTTTCCATATGAAATTCGAATATAAATCATTTATCACAATCCCACATTCCCCACATTCATCACATTCCCCACATTCCTAGTACAGATCGTCTAGTTTCATCTTCAGGTACTTCGTCACACTGCGGTGTGTACTAAAGAACGTGATGCCTATACCCACTACGATCAGGGCCAGGAACAGGAGCAGGAGCAGGCCATTGTCTCGAAGGGCCTTGATCTCCGGCAGATACCACCTTTCCACACTGAAAATGATCACACCAATAGCGGCAATGGCCAATAGCGCCGAGGTAAGACCATTGATGATGGCTTTTTTGTCGAAAGGCCGGGAAATGAACCAGCGGGTGGCCCCAACCATCTGCATGGTCTTAATGATGAACCTGTGGCTGAACATGGCCAGCCTGATGGTATTGTCGATCAGTACGATCGCGATCAGGGACAAAACAGCAGCAACCACCAGCAGCACGATCTCGATCTTCCTGACCAGTGCATTCAGGCTGTTGACCACCGCATCAGGATATTTTACTTCACTGACAATAAATACCTGCTGGATATCAGCAATGATACTGGTGATACTGTCTTTGTTGACATAGCTGGGTTCCAGGTAAAAATCGATGCTGGCCGGAAGGGGGTTGTAATCCAAAACCTTGTTCCAGTCTTCATTTCCGTCGCCGATGAATTTCTCCCGGGCCATCTCCTTGGTGATATACTGCACATCCCGGGCATAGGGTTTGGCTTCAACGAAGCTCTTCAGCGAATCGATATCTTTTTGGGGGCTTCCTTCCCTGATGAAGGCATGCAACTGTACATTTCCCTTGAAATAATTCTCCAGCTTACTGGCATTGATCACGATCCAGCCCAACAGGCCTAATATGAACAACACAAGGCCAACGCCAAGGATCGACATGAAATAGCTGGGCTTGCTTCTTTTCATGGAGGTCTTACTGATCTCAGTCATAATGAGTACAGGGATTTTTACTGGTACCTGGAATGCGGCAAAAATAGGCATTTTGAGCCGTTTGCGTATTTTTGCCATCCCTCCCAAAGAGCGGTTTTAACAATTCATCCGCGTCAGTGGTAGCTAAGGACAAATTATGGAATACAATTTCAGATCGATCGAGAAAAAATGGCAGGAAACCTGGATCAAAAATAAAGTGTACAGGGTGGAAACAGACCCTGCTTTGCCGAAGTACTATGTACTGGACATGTTCCCTTATCCAAGTGGAGCGGGATTGCATGTGGGCCATCCCCTTGGGTATATTGCCAGCGATATTTTCAGCCGTCACAAAAGACTGAAAGGGTTCAATGTACTCCATCCCATGGGATATGATTCGTTTGGGCTTCCTGCAGAACAATATGCCATAGAACACGGGATTCCGCCGGCTGTTTCCACGGCAAAAAATATCAGTACGTTCCGCAGCCAGCTGGACAAGATCGGCTTCAGTTACGATTGGTCGCGCGAAGTGCAAACCAGCGATCCATCTTACTATAAATGGACGCAATGGATCTTTCTGCAATTATTCAACAGCTGGTACAACAGGAAGGCGGGGAAAACCGACAGTATTTCCGCTCTTGAAAAAATATTTGCCGCTGAAGGGAATAGCGCACATGAATGCCCGGGCGACAGAAATCTTGTTTTTACTGCTGAACAATGGAACGGTTTTTCATACAAAGAGCAGCAGGATATCCTGATGCAATACCGGGTTGCCTATTGCGGCTATGGTGAAGTGAACTGGTGCGAAGCACTGGGCACCGTGCTGGCCAATGATGAAGTGATCAATGGCGTTAGTGAGCGTGGTGGTTTCCCGGTAGTAAGAAAAAAACTCAGGCAGTGGTACCTGCGTATCACGGAATATGCTGACAGGCTGGTCAGCGGTTTGGATACCGTTGATTTCAGTGAGAGCATGAAAGAGATGCAGACCAACTGGATAGGTAAAAGTTATGGTGCTGAGATCGATTTCAAACTTAGTTCTCCGGATCTGAAGGAAGAACTCCATCTCAAAGTATATACCACCCGGCCGGACACGATCTTTGGTGTTGATTTCATGGTGGTTGCTCCCGAACACGAGCTGGTGGAGAAGATGACTACCAGTGCGCAGCAACAGGCTGTTGATGATTATCTCGCCTATGTGAACAGCAGGAGTGAGCGGGAACGCATGGCGGAGAAAAAGATCACCGGTGTGTTCACGGGTGCTTATGCAGTGAATCCTTTCGATGGGCGGGAGATCCCGGTTTGGATCTCTGAGTATGTACTTGCAGGTTACGGTACAGGAGCCATCATGGGTGTGCCCTGCGGTGATGAGCGTGATCACAAATTCGCACAATATTTCTCTATTCCCATCACCAATATCATTGGTGAACACTATAACGGTGAAGAAGCAAACCCCACCAAAGATGCCATCCTGGAAAACAGCGGATTCATCAATGGCATGGTCATGCGTGATGCCCTGGAGGTCGTGATCAGTAAGCTGGAAGAAATGGGCATCGGTCAGCGAAGGGTCAATTACAAAATGCGTGATGCTGCGTTTAGCCGTCAACGTTATTGGGGTGAGCCATTCCCGATCGTATGGAAAGATGGTGTTGCTGTGCCGCTTCCCGAATCCGCACTTCCCGTGGAGCTGCCTCACCTGGACGATCTCAGGCCTGGTCCCGAAGGGGAAGGTCCGCTCGCGAATCTGCCGGACTGGAAACAGTATGACAATGGTATCCGTGAAGTAAATACCATGCCGGGTTATGCGGGTTCATCCTGGTATTTCCTGAGGTATATGGATCCTTCAAACCAGGACGTATTCTGCAGCAGGGCTGCCAGTGATTATTGGAACCAGGTAGACCTTTATATAGGTGGTACGGAGCATGCTGTTGGGCATTTGTTGTACAGCAGGATGTGGACCAAAGCTTTGTACGATCTCGGCCATATCAGTTTTGATGAACCTTACAAAAGGCTGGTGAACCAGGGCAAGATCGGGGGTGATTCCAGGCTGGTATACAGGGTCAGGGGAACCAATAAATTTGTATCTGCAGGTTTGAAAGATCAATACGATACGGATGAACTTCATGCTGATGTGAACATGGTGAACGGTTTTGAGCTGGACACCGATGCATTCAGAAAATGGAAGCCCGATTTTGAGGGTGCAGAATTCATCCTGGAGAATGGAAAATATATCTGTGGTTCCAGGCTGGAGAAGATGAGCAAGCGATATTTCAATGTGGTCAATCCGGATGACATTGTAGAAAGATATGGTGCCGATACATTCAGGATGTATGAAATGTTCCTGGGGCCGGTGGAGCAAGACAAACCCTGGGATACAAAAGGCATTGAAGGTGTGCACAGGTTCCTGAAAAAAGTATGGCGTTTGTTTGTGGATGAAGAAAAAGGGAAGATCCTGATCAAGGATGAAGAGCCATCTGCTGCAGAGTGGAAAGCATTATACCGGATGGTTAAAAAAGTGGATGATGACACGGAAAGATTCTCTTTCAATACTGCTGTCAGTGCATTCATGATAGGCATCAACGAACTTTCTGATCTGAAATGCCATAAAAGAAAGCTGCTGGAAAAGCTGGCTGTATCGTTGGCTGCTTTTGCGCCCCACCTGGCGGAAGAATTGTGGAGCATGCTGGGTAAAGAGGGATCTGTGCTTAATGCAAGCTGGCCCAAAGTGGAAGAGCAGTACCTGGTGGAGACTTCTAAGATGTATCCGGTGGCCATCAATGGTAAAACACGTACCGAGATGAGTATAGCCCTGGATGCTACACAACAGCAGGTGGAAGAAATGGTGCTGGGAGACGAGGTAGTGAAAAAATGGCTGGAAGGCAAGGCGCCAAAGAAAGTGATCTATGTGAAAAACAAGATGATCAACCTGGTCATTTAATCAGTGAGTCAGAGAGGCAGAGAGACAGAGAGCCAAAATTTTCCTGGCTCTCTGGCTCTCTGCCTCTCTGGCTCTCCAAACAATCCGTTCCTTGTTTTGTTAATGTTTGTAAATTGGTTTCATGGCAAAACCGAATGAGATACTGATCAATGCCCTGCGTGAAACAGCTTCGCGTTTGCGGGCCGGTGCTACCTATGCCTGGGGCAACCATGGTGCCTGTAATTGCGGTCACCTGTTGCAGGTGATCACTCCGCTTAGCAGGCAGGAGATCATGAGCTATGCACAAACGGGAATAGGCGAATGGACAGAATTGGCGCAGGATTATTGTGGGGTCACTAATGCACCTGTTGACCTGTTGTTGTCGAAACTCAGTGAAGTAGGCCTCACGCCATCAGATGTTCATCACCTGGAATACCTTGATCAACGTGAAGTGCTGGAAAATCTGCCTGGCGGATTCCGCTGGCTCAAGAAAAATGAGCGCCAGGATGTGATCGAATATTTTGAATCCTTTGCAGATCTACTGGAAGCTAAATTGCTTTCGGCAAAACTAATTAGAGAGTCTGATAGCCAAAGAGTCAGAGAGCCAGAATTCTGCAACCTGTAACCTGCAGCCTGCAACCTGCCACCTGCTACTGCAACCTGCCACCTGCCCCCTGCAACCTGCTACTACTGTGCCGGTTTTTTTCGAAACCTGATCATAGCACTGCTATTCTCCGTGCTCTCAAGCCTGGCTTCGTGTCGCTCCCCGTTTACCCAAACCAGCATCAGTGAAGTGTTCGGCGGTATGGATCCGAGGTTTTCTGCCACCATGGTCAACTCGTTTTCTTCAGCCAGGTCAGTGACTGCGATCTTGAATTCAAAAGGGCTGGCCTTCAGCAGCACGTGCTGATGGATCATTTTACCGTTCAGGAATAAACTGATAGAATCTCCATCGATCTCCGCGTTATCATAGAAATCAAGCCTGATCGAGTCTCCGGAGACCAGGATTTCTTCCACCAATATCTTCTTCCTTTCTACAAACTTGTCCACTATTGTTTTTGGGGCTGCTATACTCACCGGGATCACCGTTTTACCGGGAGTGGGAGTTTCAACCGGTTTGTGGGGACTATTTTTTTCAGGTTCTGGGATCTCTGTTTTTGCGGCAACAGCTACAGGAGGTTCCACCGGTCTGGGCGGATTCTTTTTTTCAGGCGCGGGGGCCTCTGTTTTTGCAACAACAGCAACAGTAGGTTCTACAGGTTTAGGCGGACTCTTTTTTTCAGGCATCGGCTCTTTCACAGGTGGCGGTGGAGGTTCTGCAAAAGCCAGTGAACTCCTTTCAACACTGTCTATATAATCCGGCACACTGGCATAATAAGGAAAGTCCCCGATCACTTCATCCCATTCGTCTTTAAAAAAAGGATCTTCCACTTTGGATAGGTGTACTTCATGATCTTTCCCGCTGTCCCCATTTTTGTCGGCCGTACCATCTAATTTCATGATGTCGTCACCAGGGCAATTGAAATCGGCGGCAAATCGAAATGGGGTTGTATTCGGGCTTGAAATTTTTCCGCCTTTGCTTTCTATCAATTCCTTGTCCCACCATACAATATCTCCCGAAATATCAAAATACCCTTTTACCCTGAACCTGGAATAGTTTGAAGGTGAGTGGTAGTAATATGATGTTCCTGTTAAGCTGTCGCCGCTTTTGATCAGCTTGAGCTCCAGATTATAGATCTTGATGCCACGGCTTACCTTCCCTCTCCACACGCCGGTGATGGACTGGGCATTTGCATGATAACAAGCCAGTAGTGAAATCAATATGACCAGGAAAGTTCTTTTCATTGCTTCAAATAAACGATGCATTTAGCGTCCATATTTCAGATTGCTTTAATTTAACAAATCTTATGGCAGATATTCATTCATTACTGGCTTCGCATCCTGATGATTTTCACCCTGTTGTGCCATTTGATCCGCATATTCAAAAGCTGATAAAACTTGATTTTACGGCAGCCAATCCGGATCTGACGGCCGATATCATCAATGACGTTCAGGAATTTTCCAATTATATCGACTCACACCTGAAGGCAGCTGATGCTTTATATGGTATTGGAGGATATGCGGAACACAGAACGGTTTATGCCAGGAGCAGGGTTTTCGATGCAGAGAATGGAGAAGAACCCAGGAGGCTGCATCTGGGTCTTGATATCTGGGGGCCGGCGGGTACTTGCATATACGCTCCATTGGATTCAATCGTTCACTCATTTGCATTCAACGATAATTATGGGGACTATGGAGCCACCATTATCCTCTCACATGAGTACAGGGGGCTCAGGTTTTATTCCCTGTATGGGCATCTTTCTCTGAAAGATCTTGATCTGAAAGAAGGTATACAGATAAAAAGAGGAGCAGCTTTCGCTCATTTTGGTGAGCCTCATGAAAATGGACACTGGCCACCTCATTTGCATTTGCAACTGATCATAGATATCGGCCTGTACAAAGGCGATTACCCCGGGGTATGCCGTTTTTCAGAACGCGAACTTTTCCTTTCCAATTGTCCCGATCCTGACCTGTTGGCAAGGCTGGCTGGTTTTGTGTCAATTTAGAAAATTGATGCAGGCAAAATTATTAGTAGTAATTGATTCAAAGTATTTTAGTGACAAGAAGTCTGGCACCTTCAAATCTGCTTTACTATGTCGCTTAATATTTCAGATCAAATCAAAAGTTTTATTACTCCGGAATTGATTTCAACGGCATCAGGTTTCCTGGGCGAAGAAGTTTCCGGTATTACAAAAGCTGTAGATGTTTCCATCCCGGTGATACTGTCCAGTATAATGAAAAAAGCGGAATACGACGGCTCAACAGTGTTCAGCCTGGCACAGGAAGCGGCAGGAAGCGGTGTACTTGAAAACCTGCCCGGCCTTTTTGCTGGGAATGAGAGTTTCCTTAAAATGGGATCAGCATTGATCTCTGGATTGTTTGGTAACAACACCGGAGTGGTTTCTTCACTGATCTCTTCTTTTGCGGGCATTAAACCTTCCACTGCCACATCATTATTGAGCACAGTGGCACCACTTGCGATGGCCGCCCTGGGTAAGCACACGAGTTCAAATGGGCTGGATGCGGCAGGCTTATCGGATCTTTTATCTTCTCAAAAAAACAGTATCGCGAAAGCCATTCCGGCAGGGCTGGACCTCCTTGGACTCACCGGGAATGTGAAGCTTGAACAAACTCATTCCCGGGAAGAGCAATCCCAGGGAATGCCGGGCTGGATCATGCCCCTGCTCTTGCTAATTTCTGGCGCCATGCTGATATGGTATTTCATGGGCGAAACAAAAAAATCGCCGGAGCCTTCTAAAACAACAGTGGAAGAGCCTAAATCGGAACCGGCTGTTTCCAAACCGATGATGAAGGTTGAACTTCCTGATGGTGTGATACTCGATGCGTACAAAGGGGGCATTGAAGACCAGTTGGTTAGTTTTTTGAAAGATCCTTCTGCCGAAGCAGGGAAAGAAGTCTGGTTCGATTTTGATAACCTGAACTTCGCTACGGGTACAGCTGACATTACTCCTGAAAGTCAAACCCAGGTAAATAATATTGCCGCCATTCTTAAAGCATTTCCCAGGGTGAAGATCAAGATCGGGGGCTACACGGATAAAACGGGCGATGAAACAGCTAATCTTGCTTTATCCAAAAATCGCGCTGAGGCGGTCAAAGCTGCACTTGTGAGCGCCGGAGTGGGTAGCCAGGTAACCGGGGCTGAGGGATATGGATCACAATATGCGAAGATACCTGTTGAAGCTCCTGAAACAGCGAGGGCGGTGGATAGAAGGGTATCTATAAGCGTAAGGGAGAAGTAATTGCTTTTTTTTTATTTTCTGGCCTAAGGGAGTGTAAATTTACCCTATGGCGAATGAGCATCTGAATAAGGATAAGCAGGGGTTAACGGCAGCTGATAAAGAATTTGAAAATCATATCCGGCCCTCAGTACTGGAAGATTTTTCCGGGCAGGGTCAGATCATAGACAATCTGAAGATATTCATCCAGGCCGCCAAAATGAGGGGTGAAGCGTTGGACCATATTTTGTTTCATGGTCCTCCCGGACTGGGCAAAACCACGCTGTCGCGGATAGTCGCCAATGAAATGGGGGTGCAGATCAAAGAAACTTCCGGGCCGGTGATAGAAAAACCTGGTGATCTTGCGGGCCTTCTTACCAACCTTGAACCCAATGACGTATTATTTATCGATGAGATCCACAGGTTAAGTACCGTAGTGGAAGAATACCTGTATGCTGCCATGGAAGATTATCGTATCGATATCATGATAGATACAGGTCCCAACGCACGCAGTGTGCAGATCAATCTCAGCCCATTTACACTGATCGGGGCAACAACCAGGAGTGGATTACTGACGGCACCTTTACTCTCCAGGTTTGCCATTAAATCAAGACTTGAATATTATTCGGCAGCAACACTTCAGAAGATCGTACAACGTTCTGCGTCAATATTGGGCGTTAGCATTTCACCTGATGCGGCGAGTGAGATCGCTAAGCGGAGCAGGGCAACACCCCGGATAGCCAATGGACTTTTACGCAGGGTCAGGGATTTTGCCATGGTGCTCAGTAATGGAAGGATCGACCTGGATATTACAAGGCATGCATTAAAGGCTTTGAGTGTTGATGAATACGGACTGGATGACATGGATAACAGGATACTGCTGGCCATCATTGAGAAATTCAAAGGGGGGCCAGTGGGCCTTACTACCATTGCCACAGCAGTGGGTGAAGAGCCGGGAACCATAGAAGAAGTATATGAGCCTTTTCTTATCCAGGAGGGATTTCTGCAAAGAACTCCCAGGGGGCGGGAAGTCACCGGTAAAGCTTATCAGCATCTCGGAAAATATCCTGATGGCAAAGCGGGTGAACAATTGCTTTTCAGTTAATCAAAATACTAACCGTGCTGAGTAACCGAAAAACGCATCTCATCCTGATCCTTGCCATGGTGCTTCCCATCCTGGGGCAGGCGCAGTATTATAACCTTGCTTTCAGGAACTATTCAAGCATGGATGGACTTTCTCAAAGTGAAGTGAATTGTGTTTTTGAAGATAAGGACGGCTTTCTTTGGATAGGTACAGGTTATGGACTCACCCTGTACGACGGAAAGGAATTCAAAAACTATTATAACCGTGTTGACGATACAACCAGCATTGGCGGAAATTTCATCGTCGATATTGCGCAGGATAAAAAAGGATACCTGTGGTTCAGCATTTATAATTCGGGGATCAGCCGGTTGAATCCGGTAAACAAGAAGTTTGAAAATTATCAGCCTTCCAGGAAAAAGAATGGAGTGATCAGTGATAAGATGAATTCCCTGCTGGTGGACAACTACGACAAAGTCTGGGCCTCATCACCTGAGGGACTTTCCATTTACGATGGCAAGACCGCCAGTTTCTATAACATCAGTTCAATTATTCCCGGCGAAAAATTCTCTATTAATTGTATGGAGAAAGATGCAACCGGCAGGATATGGCTGGGCACAGCAAATAAGATCTTTTATTCCGATGGCGATGTGAGACAGATCCGTGAAGTGAAAAAAAATCTTGCTTTGAATGGCATCAATTCCTTTCAATTTGACAACAGGAATTCTGGCTGGCTGGCAACCGATGAGGGACTGTTTAATTTTGAGCTAACGGGCCAGGATAGTATCACGCTCGTGAGGCCGGCATTTTTCAAGGACAGAAAACGGGTGAAAGACATTGAGTTTGATGGGGATGGTAATTTATGGATAGGCATGAGAACAGAAGGGCTGGCTATTTATTTTCCTAAAACCGGATTTTTTGACCAGCTCAGGGAAGACTATTCATCATCACGCGGCTTGATGAGTAACCGGATCACTGACCTGTATTACGACAATAGCGGCGGTATGTGGATCTCCGGTGAAAACGGACTGCAAAGTTTCCATAATGCTGCACAGAAATTCAATATCTATCCTGGACTCAGTAACGTGTCTGATATGATCCGTGGATCAACGATCTATGGACTTTACGTTGAAAACGATTTGTTTCTTCTCGCTACTTCTGGTGGGGTGATTGCTTACAACAGGCTCAACAGTCACTATCTTCCCATCGACATCAGGCACGAACTTAAAAATGCTTCCATACGTTTCCGAAATGTGCAGAAAGAAGAAAATGACAAATGGTGGGTCACATCTGATCATGGATTATTCGAACTGGTGCGGAACGGTAAAGGGTTCATACTACAAAGACCCTCCTCTTTAAAAGATCCAGTTTTCCGGACCCGGAGCTTCAGGAATTATCTGAAAACCGGGAATTCATATTGGTTCGCTACAACAGACGATGGAGTGATCAGATATGACAAATTCAAGGGCATACAGGAATGGCTTAAACATGACGAGAGGAATACGCTCAGCATTCCCGATGCGATCATCAACAAGATCACTTACGACAGGGATGGGAATCTGATGGTTGGTCATGATTATGGACTGTCGATACTCTATAAAGGCGCAAGGAACTTTGAAAGTTATATTTACGGCGAGGGCCTGGGAAAAGGGCTTTCCAACAAGCAGGTCTATGATATGTTTGACGATGGCGATAAGATCTGGATCGCAACATTTGGTGGCGGCATGAACATACTGGACAAGAAGACGAAGAAGATCACTTATCTCACCAAAAATAACGGGCTTTGCGATGATGCAGTCTATAATATCATGCCCGAGAACGACTCCATCCTATGGTTAGCGACAAATAAAGGATTGTCAAGACTTGACACCCGTTCTCTCAGCTTTCGCAACTATGAAAAAAACGATGGTATGCCCAGTGAAGAATTCAATATGCTGTCGGCCTATAAGAACAGCAAGGGTGAGATCTTCATGGGTTGTGTTGCAGGTGCGATCTCATTTCACCCCGACAATCTGGCGAAGAATACCCTGTTGCCTGGTGTGACTTTGACAAGGATAAGGAGAAGCGGTGCTTATCTAGATGATTCCACTACCGCGGTGATCAACAGGGACAGGAAGATCGAAACAAAATTTGGTGAAGACCTGTTCCTTGAATTCAGTCCCATGACATTCTATGGAGTATCAGAACCTGAGTTGACCTACAGGATCCTTGAGCTTGGGCAGGAATGGAAGGTGGGAGAGGCAGGAGGACTTTTGCCTCTGGTCAAATATGAACCCGGCGATTATACGATCGAGATCCGGATGAAGAACTATGCGGGCTCCGAAAGCTCAAAAAGCTGGACACTTTCTTACACTGTACTTCCGCCGATCTGGAAAACACTGGGCTTCAGGATCAGTTTGATATTTGTACTCATGCTGCTTTCATACCTTGCCGTAAGGGCTTATATCAGCAGGCGCCTTGAAAGACAGAGAGTCATGTTCCTTCGCCAACAGGCTGTAGAGCAGGAGAGGTCCCGGATATCTGCTGAGTTGCACGATGATATCGGTGGCGGATTGACTGCGATCAGGTTGCTCAGCGAAATGAGCCTGGAACAGGAAAGCAACATAGCCACTTCAAGGTATCTTCAAAAAATATCTTCTTCTTCAAATGAACTGATCCAGAAGATGAATGAGATCGTTTGGGCATTGAATATCAATAACGACAATCTTCAAAGTCTGATAGCCTATACCAGGCAATACGCAGTGTCGTATATGGACGACCTCAACATCGCCTGTCATTTTGATACACCTCAGAATATACCAGAAGTAACGGTGAATGGAAAAAACAGGCGTTCCGTTTTCCTGTTGGTGAAAGAATCACTGAACAATGTAGTCAAACATGCACAGTGCAGCCAGGTTGATGTCCGGATAGATATCGACGATAGCCTTCATATTGAGATTGCCGATAATGGCAAAGGATTTCAAAAAGACAAGACTGGCAGAGGCAACGGGCTGAACAATATGCGCAAAAGAGTACAGGCCATGAAAGGTCAGATGGATATCCTTAATGGAAATGGAACCACAATTGTATTTGATATTCCTGTCAGGAACCTGAATGCCTGATCAACTGTTGGTTACGAGCCTGAAACCGTTACCATGAATATTTACGATCTCGATATTGGTATCCTCTCTCAGGTATTTCCTGAGTTTGGCAATATAAACATCCATGCTCCGGCCGTTGAAATAAGTATCGCTGCCCCAGATCTTTTTAAGTGCGATCTCCCTTGGAAGCAGATCGTTCTTGTATTCTGCAAGCATTTTGAGAAGCTCGTTCTCTTTAGGTGAAAGCGTTTGTGTTTTACCATTCACAGAAAGTTCCCGCAATTTGGGATTGAAATGGTATTGGCCAAGATCAAATTCAATATTTGCAGATTCTTTGTTCAGCTCTTCGTTTCTCTTGAGGATGGCTTTGATCTTCAACAGCAGAACTTCGCTGTCGAACGGTTTAGTGATATAATCATCTGCACCAAGTTTGTAACCCTGGATAATATCTTCTTTCATGGTTTTAGCAGACAGGAAGAATAAAGGCACATCAGGATTGATATCCCTGATCTCTTCAGCAAGTGTAAAACCGTCAACATGAGGCATCATTACATCTAAGAGGCAGAGATCGAATTTCTCACGCTGAAATGCAGCAAGACCGAGCCTGCCATCTCTTTCCAGCACCACTTCATAATCATTCAGTTCCAGGTAGTTTTTCAATACCATTCCCAGGTTGGGATCATCTTCACATAATAAAATCTTAGGTTTTCCTGTTTCTGCTGCCATGCTTGGTGAGTTATTTTGTACAAATAAATATATTCCC
>DATGXN010000340.1:0-5802 GCA_035298945.1 Chitinophagaceae bacterium
CTAACTGGGCCCAGTCACTGGGTATCGTGTTCAGCTTCACGCTGATCTTCCCAAGTTGGGGCGGTATGATCAATGGTCTGCTTACACTCCGTGGAGCATGGGATAAAGTAAGGGAAGATGTGATCCTGAAATTCATGGTGGTTGCCGTGACCGCATACGGTATGTCAACTTTTGAAGGTCCCATGCTTTCACTGAAGAATGTGAACGCCATCAGTCACTTCACTGACTGGACCATTGCCCACGTACACGTTGGCGGTCTGGGCTGGAACGGCATGCTCACCTTCGGTATCCTTTACTGGCTGATCCCAAGAATTTTCAGAACTGAACTTTATTCAAAAAAACTGGCCAACATACATTTCTGGATCGGTACACTGGGTATCATCTTCTATGCAGTGCCTATGTACTGGGCTGGATTCAAGCAGAGCCTGATGTGGAAAGAATTCACAGAAGCCGGCCAGCTCAAATACCAGTTCCTGGAAACAGTGACCCAGCTGCAGCCATTCTTTGCCCTTCGCGCAGTAGGCGGTATACTTTTCCTGACTGGTGCATTGATCATGGTATATAACCTCTTTGCAACAGTGAAGAAAGGATCCCTGCTGGCTGATGAAGCAGCTGAAGCTCCTGCACTGGAAGGCGAATATCACCAACACGAAGGTGAACACTGGCACAGGTGGATCGAAAGAAAGCCTGTACAACTGCTGGTACTTTCATTGGTTGTGATCCTGATCGGCGGTATCGTGGAAATGGTCCCCACTTTCCTGATCAAATCAAATATTCCTACCATCAGCAGTGTGAAACCATATACGCCGCTTGAATTGCAGGGACGTGATATCTATATCCGCGAAGGATGCTATACCTGCCACTCACAGATGGTCAGGCCGTTCAGGTCAGAAACCTCACGCTATGGAGAATATTCCAAAGCAGGTGAGTTTGTATACGACCATCCATTCCAGTGGGGCTCAAAACGTTCAGGTCCGGACCTGGCACGCGAGGGTACAGGTAACCTGAAAAAATCAGACACCTGGCATTACAATCACATGGACGATCCACAGGCTGTTTCCACAGGCAGCATCATGCCTTCCTATTCGTTTATGCTTGACCGTGATCTTGACACCAGCACTACGCCTGCCAAGATCCGTGCTATGCAAACGCTGGGTGTCCCATATCCTGAAGGATACGACAAACAGGCTAATGGCGACCTGGATACACAGGCTAAAGAGATCGCTGCCAATCTTGCAAAGGACGGTGTGAAAACATCTTCCAACAAAGAAGTGATCGCGATCATCGCATACCTGCAAAGGCTGGGTAAGGATATTTCAAAGTCACAAACAGCTCAAAAATAATATATGCTGAAGTTTATCAGGAACTACGCAGATAAGATTGAGAACATCGACATCTTCCCCATGATCGGGCTGGTGATATTCGTGGTGTTCTTCATACTCATGCTCATTTATGTGAAAAAGATGCCGCGAAAAGAGATAAATGAACTCAGTCAGCTCCCCCTTGATCTTCAGGAACCCAACCAACCATTGAATCTTTAAATTTTAAGATATGTCATTATCCCGCATAACCGGATTAAAAAGAAAAGCAGCAGCTCTTTCTGCGTTACTCACAGTCACGTTTGCAACAACTGCGCAGGAGACTGCTGCTACCCCTTCGGGGGGCTCCGTCAACATGCTCGAGGTGCTGCTTATCCTCGCTGCATTTGTTTTACTGTTCGTCATCTGGGGCCTGGGCCAGGTATTACTCCTGCTGGGCAAAAAACTCAATGAGAAAAAAAGAAGTGAAACGCTGACCAAGGCCCTTACTGTTATCATCGGTCTATTCTTATATGGCGGTGCCAGTGCACAGGATGCAGCAGCTGCTGCTCCTGTAGCTGCGCCCGAGAATTATGGCGGACTCAGTGCACTTGAATTCTTCTCACTGGCAACAGTGATCTGTATTGAAGCCATGGTGATCCTTTTCCTGGCTTTCATGGCCCGCAGGATGTATCGCGAACTGATGGGTATTGCAGATGCAAAAGCTGCAGCGGCTATGGAAGAAGATTCAAGTTTTGCAGCATGGTGGAAACGGATGGATGCAAAATTCTTCACCAAGGCTGTTGCCGTTGAACAGGAAGCGGATGTGCTCCTGGACCACGATTACGATGGCATCAAAGAACTGGATAACGCACTCCCCCCATGGTGGAAATATGGATTCTATTTTACCATCGTTGTAGCAGTGATCTACATCTTCAACTTCCATGTTTTTGGATTTGGTAAAAACCCGGAACAGGAATATGCAGCAGAAATGGAAGCAGGAAGAAAAGTGGAAGAAGCCTACAAAGCCAAAACCAAGAACCTGGTGGATGAGAATAATGTAACCCTGGCAGATGCCGCCGGTATAGCAGAAGGTGGAAAGATCTTCAAGCAATCCTGTGTAGCCTGTCATGGACAGAATGGTGAAGGCGGTATCGGGCCAAACCTTACTGACGACTACTGGATACATGGCGGATCAATGAACAATATTTACCATACCATCAAGGTTGGATATCCTGATAAAGGAATGCAATCCTGGGAATCAATGATGAGTCCCGTGCAGATCAAAGATCTGGCCAGCTATGTGAAATCACTGAAAGGAACCAATCCTGCCAATGCGAAAGCGCCGCAGGGGGATTTGAATAAGGAGTAATTCCAGATTCCGGATTCTGTGATTTATAATACGGAATTCGATATATGGAATCCGGAATTTTGTATGAATTAAGATAAGATGAAAGAGAATAATGATATAGAGTTGGATCAATCGTTCCGCGATTCTGTGGCAACGATCGATGAGAAGGGGCAACGGAGATACATTCATCCCAAAAAACCCAAGGGGAGGTTGTACAACGCGCGTACCTATACCAGCATCATATATCTTATTATATTCTTCGGACTCCCTTTTATCAAGATTGGCGGAGAACCATTTTTCATGCTGAATGTACTGGACAGGAAATTCATTTTCTTCGGCCAGATATTCGGCCCGCAGGACTTTTTCATATTCGCCCTGGGCATGATCACCTTCATGATGTTTGTGATCCTCTTCACAGTGATATTCGGCCGGGTATTCTGCGGATGGGCCTGCCCCCAGACCATCTTCATGGAAATGGTATTCAGGAAAATTGAATACTGGATAGATGGTGATATGGCGCAGCAGAGAAAGTTAAAAGAGATGCCATGGAATGGTGAAAAGATCAGGAAACGCCTGACCAAGATCGTAGTATTCTACGCGATCTCTTTCCTGATCGCCAATTTCTTCATGGCTTACCTGATTGGCATGGACCAGGTAAAACTCTATATTCACGAAGGCATCACAGCACATTTCGGAACCTTCGCCACCCTGCTGGTTTTCTCAGGTATATTCTTCTTCGTGTATTACTGGTTCCGTGAGCAGGTATGCATCGTGGTTTGTCCTTACGGCAGACTGCAGGGCGTATTGCTCGATAAAAACTCCATTGTAGTAGCTTATGATTATGTACGTGGAGAGCCGCGTACCAAGCCCAAAAAACATGTTAACCTCGAAAAAGCAGGTGATTGTATAGACTGCGCTGCCTGCGTCAGGGTATGCCCTACCGGTATCGATATCAGGAATGGCACCCAACTGGAATGCGTGAACTGTACGGCTTGCATAGATGCCTGCGATGCCATTATGGACAGCGTTCAGAAACCCAGGGGCCTGATCCGCTTTGCTTCTGAAAAGAACATTAGGGAGGGTGCAAAAACAAAGGTCACTTCCCGTGAAATAGCTTATTCAGCGGTGCTCGCACTGCTGCTCTCTGTATTGGCCATCCTGCTGATCACAAGGGACGATGTGGATGTTACGGTTCTTCGTGCATCCGGAGCAGTATACCAGACACTACAGGATGGACGGCTTGGAAACGTGTACAATATCAAAATGGCCAATAAGGTCAGAAAAGAAAAGATCGTCACACTGAAACTGGAAAACATTGAAGGCGAAATACAGGTGGTTGGAGATACTTTGAAAGTGGAAGGCGAAGGTTATAAAACACAGCCTTTCATCATCAAGATCAAACCGGAATATATCAAGCAACGTAAAACACCGATCGAGATCGGTGTGTACGAAGGCAATAAGAAAATTAAAACAGCGAAAACCACGTTCATGGGACCAGCCAACTAGAATGTGATAAATGTGGGAATGTGATTAATGTGGTGGAATGTGATAAATTAAAAAATGTAAGAAATGAAATTTAACTGGGGATATAAAATTGCAGCCGTCTACATTGTTTTTGTAGTAGGTATGATGTACCTCGTGGTGAGGGCAAGCCAGCAGAACATCGACCTGGTAACGCCCGACTACTACGCGCAGGAACTGAAATACCAGGACAGGATCGATGAATCCAACAGGGCTGCTTCACTGTCTGAACAGTTGCAATTCTCTGTTGAACACAACGTACTGACCATCAAATTCCCTTCAGAATTCGCAGGCAAATCCATCACCGGTAATGTGCTGGTCTATTGCCCTTCTAACAAGGAAAATGATATCAGCAGAACCATCGCGGTAGCCAACAACACTATGAATATCACGATCCCGGAGAAAAATACAGGAGCACATGAACTGCAGGTATCCTGGGAAGTGGATGGCGTGAAATATTATTTCGGTAAATCATTATTCATTCAATAAAATGTTTGTAGCCTTCATATTGGGTCTTGTGAGTTCGCTGCACTGTGTGGGCATGTGCGGACCCATAGCTATGATGATTCCAAATTCCGGGCTAGGATTAAAATCTCAATCCTCTATCCTAAATCCTATATCCTCTACCCTTCTGTACAATTCCGGAAGAATAACCACCTACGCCATCTACGGCCTGGTTTTCGGACTGATCGGCAGATCCTTTGCATGGTTTGGATGGCAACAAAAGATCTCGATAACGCTGGGAGTGATCATCATCCTTGCGCTGGTGCTTCCCAAGATCATCAGGAAGCAAAATTTTTATTCAACGTTTGTCAATAGCATCATGGTGAAGTTGAGGGCTCAACTGAGCAAACTGCTATTTAAAGGCAATCCTGCTTCGTTATATGGCATCGGTTTATTGAATGGGCTCTTGCCTTGCGGTATGGTGTACCTGGCCCTGGCGGGTGCTGTAGCAACTGGTAATGCATTAAATGGAAGCATGTTCATGGCGCTGTTTGGACTGGGGACTTTACCAGCCATGGCTGCTATCAGTTATTTCGGCGGAATGGTAAAACCTGCACTGAGAACCAGTGCTAGAAAATTATTCCCCGCAATGATGGTGTTGATGGCTACACTGTTGATCCTGAGAGGGTTGAACCTGGGAATTCCTTATGTGAGTCCCAGCCTCAACATAACTTCTTCAGCAGCAATAGAGTGCCATGATTAATCTCAGGTTTTACGATGATGACCAACATTGAACGAAGGTGATTGAGCATATAGATTTGTAAGGTTAAAGTTCCGGTAACGGAAAAGATTAACCTGCTTTTGCAGAAAATCCTGGAAACAGGATTACAAACATAGCCCTGTTGTAAGAGGGATGCAGCAGGGCTTATTTTTAAAACTGAAAGACAGACTATTTTGGAAAATATGATAAAATTGAGAGATATGAGTGCTAAACTGGACCAATACCAGCACGAAGGCTTAACCTGGACAAGATCTCTTGAGTTCTTTAAACAGGAAAATGCCCATCTGAAAGACAGGCTTACTCAGGTAGTTGATAAAACATCGGATAAATATTTTCTGGCCCAGGCTGAACATTTCCAGAACCAGTTTATCATTAAAGACGAGTTTATTGACGAGTTAAAACATGAC
>DATGXN010000341.1:0-11244 GCA_035298945.1 Chitinophagaceae bacterium
GATGGTAACATCTTTTGCTCCAGCGGCTGAGTATGCCATCGGGAGGCCGGTCAGGAACTGCGAGCTGAGCGAACCGTCTACTTCTATATTCGCCGGCTGCATAGGCCCTTTGATCACCATCGGCAGCTTGCCATTTTCAGACCTGATGCTTATCCCCAGTTTGGGGAATATTTCATCAAAAAAATCCATCGGCCGGGTCCTTAAACTTCCACTACCCGTTATCGTTAGTTCTTCTGAACTCAATGCTGCAATGGGTGTGAACATCCGGATTCCAAGTCCGCTTTCCCCACAGTCCAGTGTATTAGAAACAGGATCGATCCCGTTACTGATAATAGTCAGTAACTGCTCTCGCCCATCGCCTATCGCCTCCCGCCTCACAGTTGCTCCCAAACGCTGAATATTCTCCAGCGCCGCCTGATCATCATTGCTCGTTCCCGGATTATGAATGACCGTTTCACCTTTTCGCAACAGTGCAGCTGCCAATGCCCGCTGCATCGAGCTCTTGGAAGCCGGTGCCTCGATCTCTCCTTTTAATACGGATGGAAATACTTTGATTGTCATTTTTATCCAAGCTTTTTCAGGGTTTGCTCAAGTTTCTTCAATTCAATCGGATATACTATCCCCTTCCCTATTTTATCCAGCAGTACATAATTCATATGTGTACTGACCCGCTTTTTATCCATCCTGAGAATATTCAGCACTTTGTCCATATTGAATGTGGCAGCTACAGGCAAGCCGTATTGTTCAAGCAGATCTATGACCTTCCCGGTTCCGGTGAAACCCAGTACCTGTTCAGAGATCCTGCAGGCATATACCATGCCTAACGAAACCGCCTGGCCATGGGTCAATTCATATTGTGTTTCAATAGCATGGCCCAGGGTATGTCCGAAGTTCAGGAGCTTACGATCTCCTTTTTCAAATTCATCTTTCTGTACCACTTTGGTCTTCAGCAGTGCATTACGTTTGATAATAAAAGAAAGAAGCTTGTCATTTTTTTGAATAGAATCAAGATCCTCTTTCTGCAGGATGGAGAATGCTTGCGCATCCTTGATACATGCATGTTTGATGATCTCTGCAAATCCATCGGACCAATGTTGCGATGGCAGGGTTTTCAACAACGAGGTATCGTATAGCAGAAAAGAAGGCTGCCGGATAATACCTACCATGTTCTTGTATTCACCTACATCGATCCCGTTCTTACCGCCGATAGACGCATCTACCATGGCCAACAGGGATGTGGGTACAAAACCGAAATCAATACCACGCATGTAGATCGAAGCGATATAACCAGTCAGATCGGTGATCACACCTCCACCCATCCCGATCAGGGTGGTTTTCCTGTCGGCCTTCATTTCGATCAGGGTCTCTATTACGGCATCAACAGTAGCTTGTATCTTGTACTCTTCGCCGGGTTTGAGACTGATCACATTCCAGCCTTTCAATTTCTCTTTATGGGCAGCGAATACATTATCGTCCGTGATCACAATGGCATTTTTCTTATCAGCCAGTGCCCCCAGCTTTTTAACCGAAGCTGAGAAATAATAATCAACGGTTTTTTTGGAAAAACTATAACGCTCAGGATTCATCCGGATTGATTCTTGTTTTATTGATAAGTTCCATTTCCTGGAGGAATGATTTTTGTTGATGGTACTCATCCTGCTTGCTGATATAATCCATGGTCTGGGGAAACGCACTCGGGCTTACCGTGAACGCAGTATAGTCATCTTCCCATGAAAAATCTTCCTGCAGGAATTTACTCTCGTTTATGAACTTCACAGATTCTTCTTTCACCTGTTTCACCATTTGAAGAAGATTCTGGGCAGGATGCATCTGCAACAACAGATGCACATGATCTGCTCCTCCGCCAATATTCAGGATCCTGATCGCTTTCTCACCTGCGTGCTTTTTGATCCATGCAAAGTATACTGCACGAAGAGATGGTTTAAGCAAAGGCTTCCCATCTTTCACTTCAAAGATCGCATGTATGAAAAGATAGATCCTGTTATCGTGCATACTATGAATTCATGATCCTGTTCTGCCTGTTGATGGATTCCATGTGGACCGCATCCAGGTATTTAGTGATAAACTCCCTGCTCAGGCCCAGTTTATCAGATTTCTGGAAAGCCCTTTCCAGGATCTGGTTCCACCTGTTGGTCTGAAGGATGGTCACATTGTTATTCTTTTTATACTCACCGATCTGTTCAGCGATCTTCATTCTTTGTGCCAGCAACTGGAATAATTCATCATCCACATGGTTGATCTGCTCCCTGAGGGTATCAAGTGCAACATGGAAGCTTTCTGAAGGTACGTCTTCTTTTCTCCAGATGATCTCGGCCAGCATCTCACCCAAACGCTCAGGTGTAACCTGCTGTTTGGCATCACTCCAGGCATTGTCAGGATCGATATGGCTTTCGATCATCAGGCCATCAAAATCAAGGTCGATCGCTTTTTGGGCCACATCCATCAGAATATCCCTGCGTCCGCAAATATGAGAAGGATCGTTGATGATCATCATTTCCGGATTGCGCCTTTTCATTTCGATCGCCAGGTGCCACATGGGTGCATTCCTGTATTGGCTATTGCCATAAGCAGCAAACCCGCGATGGATAAGCCCGATATTTTTGATACCCGCCCTGGCCACACGTTCCACTGCACCTGTCCAGAGTTCAAGATCCGCATTGATCGGATTCTTGATCAGCACAGGTATATCAACACCACGCAGTGCATCGGCGAGTTCCTGTACACTGAACGGATTCACCGTGGTGCGGGCTCCGATCCATAATATATCCACATCGAAATGCAGCGCATCTTCAACCTGTTTAGCAGTGGCTACTTCAACTGCTACAGGAAGTCCTGTTGCTTTTTTGGCTTGCTGCAACCAGGGGAGGCCTTTGGTTCCAATGCCTTCAAAACTACCGGGGCGGGTTCTGGGTTTCCAGATACCGGCGCGCAGGATGTCTACTTTCCCAAGAGCTGCAAGCCTTTGAGCGGTTTGCAGCACCTGGTCTTCAGTTTCTGCACTGCAAGGGCCGGCAATGATCAGCGGCCTTTTGTTCCATGTTTCGTTAAGGTTCATGTTTATCTGATTTGACTATTTTGAATTTTATACTAATGTTCTTTCTCTCGCCCCTCGCCTCACGCGTCTCGCCTATTTAATAATTCTCTTTATACGATTAGCGTCAGCCATAAGTTCTTTCAGATACTCAAAGTTTTCCTTCTCCAGACAGCTCTTGAATTTCCTCAATTGGCTGATATGCTCATTCAATACATCCAGCACATTCTCCCTGTTCTGCATGAAGATCGGCGCCCACATGGCCGGATTACTCTTGGCCAGTCTCACTGTGCTTTCAAAACCACCACTGGCCATTTCAAATATCGCCTGATCTTCCCGCTCTTTTTCCAATACGGTATTCGCCAAAGCAAAGGATGTGATGTGCGAAATATGACTTACATAAGCCGCATGCAGATCATGGTCATCCGCATTCATTTCGATCAGGTGCATCCCAATCTTCCTGAACATATTCCTGGTCCATTCCACTGCATCACGATCCGATTCTTCTGCATTACAGATCACCACGGCCTTGTTTTCAAATGCCCCTTTCACTGCGGCAGCAGGACCGCTGTATTCAGTACCCCACATGGGATGTGAAGCCACATATCTTCCCCTTTTCGGGTGATCTTTAACACTATTGACCAGGGCTGATTTAGTAGATCCCAAATCGATCAGGATCTGCTTGTCCAGTTTATCCAGCAAGGCCGGTAATATTTTTGCAATAGTATCTACAGGTATGGCCAGGATAACCACATCAGCTCCGGCAATCGCTTCATCAAGTCCTGCCATCTGGTCAACCAGTTCCAGCTCCAGGGCTTTGGCAGCATGTTCTGCATCGTTTTCTACCCCTGTAATGGTGGCAGCAAGACCTTTCTCATTCAATTGCAGGGCAAGTGAACCTCCGATAAGTCCTACACCTATGATCGCTATTTTCTTTCGTTCAGACATTTTATTTCGTTTCTGCTGTTGCCAGGTAGTTTGCTATTCTCTCTCTGCTCAATGCGATCCGTTCTTTCGGACTGCACAAACTGATACGGATATATTTCATCCCTGCATTACCAAAGATCCCGCCTGGTGTGATGAACACATTGGCGTTATGCAAAATTTCATCGCTCAATTCAAATCCATTGGCATAGGAAGATGGAATGCGCGCCCAGGCAAACATGCCGGATTGATCCCTGTCGTATTCGCAGTTCAGCAGGTCGAGCAATGCATAGGCTACTTCCCTCCTTTCCCTGTATACTGCGTTCAGACTTTCATACCAGTCGCGCCCTAAAGTCAAGGCCCTGGCAGCCGCCAGTTGCACGGGAAGGAACATACCCGAGTCCATATTGCTTTTGAAGGTGAGCACTTCGTTGATCCTTTCAGCAGCACCACAAAGCATGCCCACCCGCCAGCCGGCGAGGTTCTGCGCCTTACTCAACGAATTCAGTTCAAGCACTACATCTTTTGCGCCTTCTACAGAAAGCAGGCTCATGGGATGATCGTTCAGGATAAAACTGTAAGGATTATCATGGCAGATCAAAATATTATTACGCTTACCGAATGCTACCAGCTTCTCAAACATCTCCCGTGTAGGTAACTGCCCAGTAGGCATATGCGGATAGTTCACCCACATGATCTTCACCCGCTCCAGGCCTTCTGACTCCAGGGCTTCCAGGTCGGGGAACCAGTTATTCTCAGCCATCAGCATATACTCACGGATAACCCCACCCGCTAATTTCACGGCACTCCGGTATGTGGGATATCCGGGATCGGGAACCAGCACTTCATCACCTTTATTGAGATAGGTCATGCAGATATGCATGATGCCCTCTTTTGAACCGATCAGGGGAAGGATCTCGGTATCGGGATTGAGATCAACAGCATACCATTTTTTGTACCAATCTGCCATGGCACTGCGCAACACCGGAGAACCTTTGTAACTCTGGTAGGCATGCACATTGGGCTTGGCAGATTCTTCCTGCAACACCTTGATCACATCGGGATGTGGAGGAAGGTCAGGACTTCCTATGCCCAGGTTGATCACCTGTTTACCCTGCTTGTTCAGCTCGTCTATTTCACGGAGTTTTTTAGAGAAATAGTATTCTCCGATTCCCTCCAGCCGATCAGATGTTTTAATGTTCAGCATATCATTTTTTATTTTCCATTCCGTTCCTGTAAACACCATATATTTTAAAACTCTCGGTCAGTGGTTTAACATCCTCCACTACCCTGTTGAAATGGTCTATACCATCAAACTCCATATCTGCATGAAAACTGTATTTGAAATCCGTTCCGGGGATGGGGAAGCTCTGGAGTTTGCTGAGGTTGATACCGCCATCAGCTATCTTACCCAATACCCTGGCCAGGCTGCCCCGGGAATGATCCGTATGAAAATTCACTGATGCCTTATTGGCTTCCGGATCCGGTTTCACCTGCTCTTCACGATTAAGGATCAGGAACCTGGTATAATTATTTTTCATCGTGTGGATATTCGGGGCGATCACCTGCAGGTCGAACATCTCTGCCGCCAGTTTACTGGCGATGGCCGCAATATGTTTG
The DNA here is from genome assembly GCA_035298945.1 of Chitinophagaceae bacterium. Classification (GTDB taxonomy): domain Bacteria; phylum Bacteroidota; class Bacteroidia; order Chitinophagales; family Chitinophagaceae; genus Pollutibacter. The sequence goes on from DATGXN010000341.1 coordinate 5,597, forward strand.
GCTTTCTTCTGGTGAACTATTTTGGCAGATAATGCCGTATCCTCTGTTTCCACCATTTTCCAATGGAACTGGTCCAGGTACTCAAGGCACTGCTGAATGGCCATGGGATGTGAATGCACTTCGCGGATATCTTCCAGTTTCACCCCGGGGTTGACCAGCAGGTTCTGTTTGATCTGCAGGTATACTTCCCCGGTGATCTTAAGGGCCGATTTCTGTAAGAGGTTATAATTGGGCAGAATGCTTCCTGCGATCGAATTCTCGATAGCCATTACGCCCCCTTCACTTTCCTTTTTATTAGAAGCGATCTTGATCACTTCGCGGAAGGTGGCACAGGGGATCACTTCTACGTCTTTCCCAAAAAACTGCCTTGCCGCTACCTGGTGAAAAGACCCTTCGAATCCCTGGATCGAGACCCTGACCGGCTGTTTAGTTGTATGTTCTGTTCTGGTCATATAAAAAAAAATCCCGCCTCTCGGCGGGATCCTATGTTGGTTCGTTTTTTATCTGTTCGAATGCAACAAAAGCAATCCCGCCCTATTTCTAAAATAGAATCCAAAATAAAAGTAACGGTATGCTTTACTGCTTGTCATCTTAACAAATATATGAATCCCCTGCTTTTTTCAAAATTTTTCAACCCTTATTTTACGATGCCCAATCTGGGGATCAACGTATAAAACCAAGTTCCCACTGCATTTCAAGCATTCTGGAGTTACGATGTCCAAAGGTTGCAGGTTCCAGGTTGCAGGTTCCAAGTTGCAGGTCGAAGTAAAATGGATTCTGGAACATGCAACCTGCCTCCTGCAACCTGCAACCTGAAAATTACTCCTTACGTCTGCCGCCGCCAGTATCAGCGTCATTCATCCTGATCTTACGGCCCTTGAACTTTTTGCCGTCGATGGCTTTGATCATCTTGGTAGCCGCAGCGGAATCGATCTCGATCCAGCTGTTCATCTCTTTCATATCGATCTTGCCCAGCACTTCTTTCTTCAGGTCACTCATGTCAAGAATGAACTGCAGGAAACTGGCTTTATAAAATCCATCCTTGGTACCCAGGTTGACAAACAACCGCTTGAAGCCGCTGTCACCCCTGCCGGCACCTCGCCTCTCACCCCTAACTTCTCTCTTCTCGCCTCTCTCCTCTCGCCTACCACCTGACTCCTTATTCAGGTCAACCGCATTTTCATAATACTGCAGGAACCTGTCGAACTCTAAAGCAGCAACACGCTGCATGATCTCTTCCTTATCGATATGTGCGAATTTCTCTTTCAATAATGGCAGGTAAGCCTCGTATTCACCATGGCTGATATCGGCCTGCAGCATCTTGTCAATGAAATGGAAGAACTGCTTTCTGCAAACATCTTTGCCCGTTGGAATATCGAGCTTGTGGAACCTGGAATTCACCATCCTCTCGATCTGCTTGATCCTGTAAGACTCGCGCGGAGTTACTATAGATAAACAAATACCACTTCTTCCAGCCCTTCCGGTCCGGCCACTGCGGTGTGTATATACTTCGGGATCGTCTGGTAATTCGTAATTGATCACGTGTGTGATGCCGGTTACATCAATACCTCTTGCAGCCACATCGGTAGCGATCAGAAGCTGCAGGCTTTTCTCACGGAATCGGCCCATCACCTTGTCCCGCTGCTGCTGGGTAAGATCACCGTGCAGCGCTTCAATATCATAACCCTCACGTATAATTGTTTCTGCGATGGCCTGGGCATCGGCCTTGGTACGCGTAAAAATGATACCGTAGATCCCAGGATTGAAATCAATGATACGCTTCAGTGTTTCATAACGGTTATTATGATTGGTAACATAATACTGGTGATCGATATTCACATTGCCCGCATTGGCCTTGCCAATAGTGAGTTCAAACGGATCTTTCATGTAACGCTTACTCACCTGCTTTACCTCTGAAGGCATCGTAGCGCTGAATAACCATGTACTCTCACGTGCCGGGGTATTCTGGAGAATGAATTCAATATCATCCCTGAATCCCATGTTAAGCATCTCATCCGCTTCGTCGAGTACGATATATTGAATGCGTTCTAACTGAATAGCCTTCCTTTCGATCAGGTCTATTAACCTTCCCGGAGTAGCCACGACGATCTGCGTTCCCTTTTTCAGGTCCCGGATCTGGGTAGTGATGGATGCGCCTCCATACACCGCAGTCACCGAAACGGGAGCATATTTCTTCTTAAATGTCAGGATGTCGTTCGTGATCTGCATGCAAAGTTCCCGGGTAGGACAAACGATCAGCGCCTGTGGGAATTTATCTTGTTTGTTGATCAGCTGAAGCAGTGGAAGTCCGAATGCTGCTGTTTTTCCTGTACCAGTGCTTGCCAGTCCTACAAAATCCTTTGTACCCTGGAGCAGAACAGGAATGGATTTTTCCTGTATGGGTGTGGGTTCAGTAAAGCCTAATGCGGTTACAGATGCCAGTAAGCCTTCCTCTAAACCCAGTGATTCAAATGTTGCCATTTTGCAAAGATAAGCCATAATTAGAGAGAAAGAGAGTGAGAGAGAAAGAGAAGAAGATGATGGATTAAGGGAATTTATCTACCTTTTTAGCCCAAACATGATGAAGAATTTGAAATATCTCCTGTTTTTGATACTGACCATTTCTAATTTCACCACACTCGCCCAGTCCAAACACTACGTTCCTGCTCCAAACAAAGTTGCGATCACTGAACTGAAAAAATCCCTGGCCCAGGCAGTTCGGGATTCTGACCGGGTCCTGATCATGTCCTCCATTGCTTATAACTATATCTTCTACCCTGATTCTTGCCTTTACTATTTCAAAGAGGCTATAACCTTGGCCAAGAATACAAAATTCCAAAAAGGCGAATCTGATGCTCTACTGGTGTTAGGCAATCTTCAAAGAAACTCTGGTGATTTTCCCAAGGCCCTCGAGACATTATTCAAGGGCATGGCTATAGCAGAACACCTGGACGATCAACAACTACTGGCAGAATATTTACGTTCCATTGGAATTATTTACTCCCAGATGAATGATTTCAATCAGGCGATCGATTATTTCAAGAAATCTGGATACCATTTTAAAGCGGCAGGTGACGATTCCAATCTGCACCAGATTGAAGCAAACCTCAGCCGGGTGTTCAGAAAGAATAACCAGTTGGACTCTGCGTTGCCTTATGCGCGGAGAGCTATGGCTAAATTACCAGCTGATGATAACAGGTCCAGATCATGGATCTTAATGGAAATGGGTACCCTGCTTTTCGAATTGGGCAAACAGGACTCTGCATTTGAATTATTACGGGAAAGTTCCGGCATCTCAGACAGGATCGATGATCAATTTTATGGTTCCTTCTCCAATAATGTAATGGCCGGATTTTTTCAAAGACTCAGGAAACCCGACTCAACAATATTATACGCAAAACGTGCCTTCGGACATGCTGATCTGATCTCTTTAAAATTCGGGAAACTGGAAGCAGAGAATTATTTGTCTGCTGCCTATGAAACGGTTGATAAAGACTCTGCCCTGCACTATTACAAGCTGGCAAAAACAACCTACGAAGAGCTCTACGGAGCCAAAATTGTGCAAGGGCTGCAAAAAACGGTACTGGAAGACCTGGCCAGAAAAAGAAAACTGGAAGAAGAAAAGCTGGCTTATGAGAACCGGATACAACTATTTTCATTGTTCATCGGCCTTGGCATGTTGCTGGTTATCGCATTGATATTATACAGGAACAACCAGAAAACAAAACGGGCTAATGAACTGATCCATCAAACCCTGGTGGATCTGCAGAACACACAGCAACAGTTGATACAATCAGAAAAAATGGCATCGCTAGGGGAACTCACAGCAGGCATTGCCCATGAAATTCAGAACCCCCTGAACTTTGTCAATAATTTTTCTGAAGTGAATATGGAGCTGGCCCATGAGATCATTGAAACACTGAATGCCGGCAACGTCCCTGAAGCGAGCGCACTGGCTGCAGACATCATGACCAACCAGGAAAAGATCAGGGAGCACGGTAAGCGCGCTGAAGGCATTGTCAGATCCATGTTGCAACATTCAAGAACCAGTGCAGGCCAAAAAGAACCCTCGGATCTTAATGCACTGGCAGATGAATACCTGCGTCTTTCTTTTCACGGAATGAGGGCAAAGGATAAATCATTCCAGGCCGAATACCAGTTGATCGCTGATGAGCATATCCCGGCCATCAAACTAATACCCCAGGACTTTGGCAGGGTTTTGCTGAACCTGCTTAATAATGCATTTTATGCAGTGAATGAAAAAGCAAAAACTGCCGGCCCAGGTTATCAACCCACTGTAACATTAACCACCCAACTCAAACCAAATGCTGTGGAAATAGTAGTGAAAGACAATGGCATAGGCATTCCTGAACATGTAAAACAAAAGATCTTCCAGCCCTTCTTCACCACCAAGCCTACGGGTGTAGGAACCGGCCTGGGGTTAAGTCTCAGTTATGATATCGTCACAAAAGGACATGGTGGTGAATTGAAAGCGGAAAGCATGCCGGGGTCTGGTTCAACATTCATCATCCGCCTACCTCTTAGCTGAATTGTTCCTTCACTAATTTTCTTATATTGTCATAGTCTTACCTCCGTTCCCCTTCATCAACTCTCAAACCCATGACAATACAGTTAACACGGTATCAGTACTCATTCCTGCCTATTTACTCCCAATTCATTGAACATGGAGCTTAGTAGGCAGCAAAACGATGCCCGGCAGGTACATGAATTGTACTGGAAAAGCTATATCACCGGCGATATCAACACCCTGGCTTCATTGCTGGATGAACATTACACGCAGGTAGGAAGTGTTGAAGGAGAAGTCTTTCACAATAAAAAAGATGCAGTCCGATTTATTGAGGAAACCATTGACCAGATCAACGGCAAGGTGGACATGCGGAACAGGATCACGAAGCTGGATAAAGTAGACAACCTGATCCTGGTATCTGAGCGTTGTGACCTGTATGCGCTGATCGACAATACCTGGACTTTTTACGCCAAGTTCCGTGCATCCACTTTGCTGCATGAAAAAAATGGAAAATGGCTGATTATACACCAGCATTCTTCCATGCCGGATACCAGGGCAGAAGAAGGCGAAAATATCGCTCTAGACAAGATCGCGGCTGAAAACCTGCAATTGAAAGAGGCCGTAAAAAGACGAACCATAGAGCTGGAACACCAGAACCGCGAATTGGAAATTGAGGCCGCATTGGAAAGGGTTCGTGCAAGAACTATGGCCATGCATCATTCAAGTGAATTGGCGGATACGGCCACTATTCTCTTTCAACAAATCAAGGAATTGGGCTTCGAAATATGGTCATGCGGGTTTGGTATCTGGAGGCCCGAAGTTGATTTGGAAGAGTCATGGATGAGTACAGGAGATTTATTTCCCATCATTCTGGTTCCTTTCAAAGAAGACCCTACCCACCTGAGTATTTATGAAGCTTCACAACGGGGAGAATCGGTATTTGAAGCAGAAGTTAAGGGAGAGGTATTAACCAGGCATTATGATTGGCTAATGTCGCAACCTTCTTTTAAAATAGCCTTTGATCAAATTGAAAACTCAGGGATTATATTGCCAACAGTCCAATACAAATATGCAGCCTTTTTTAAGCAGGGGTATCTGCATCTGATCACCACGAAACCTC
>DATGXN010000342.1:0-1859 GCA_035298945.1 Chitinophagaceae bacterium
GATCAATTCGATAACGAGCCCAACACTCCGGCAGGTTCGCCTGTTGATTCCCATGGTGTAAGCCGTGATTCAGACGGAGATGGAGTTCCTGATTATAAAGACAAACAACTGATCACTCCAACAGAGTGCCAGCCAGTTGATGCAGATGGTGTTGGTAAATGCCCTGATCCAGCTTGTTGCCAGAATATGGTTCATGCTAAAGCTCCTTCTTGCGCTATCGGTGACCTTCCAAGTGTAAGCTTCAAAGCAAATTCAACTGCTGTAAGCAAAGACGCCCAGGCGGTTCTTGCCCAGGTAGCTGACAAACTCAGGAACAACCCAACTTGTAAGATCGTTGTTACCGGTTATGGCGAACCCTCCAAATCAAGCCAACAGCTGAGCTGGGATAGGGTGAACGCCGTGATCAACCACATGGTTGACAAACAAGGTATCAGTGCAGACAGGTTCATCTGGAGATACGGACAGTCTGAAGGTGATCCAAATACAGTAGACCTCAGGGCTGCTGCCGAAGGTGAAGAAGGTCCTAACACAGTACCTGCTCCTCACCCGAACCTCAGGAAGACTAAATAAGAATTGATCTTATCATATCGAACTGAACCCTCCATTGGAGGGTTCAGTTTTTTTACAATGCTTTAGTTTTTTATTAACTCTGATCAGCTATTATCTTCCGTTATCTTCCCTCTAAAAACCCTATTTTTGCCCGCTTTATGAATCTTCGTTTACTGTCAGTGGTCTTATTAGCAGCTGTTCTTACGGCTTCCTGCTCTAAATTCAATAAAGTATTGAAGAGCACGGACTACGACTATAAGCTCAAAATGGCCCAGGAATACTACGACAAAGGAAAATACAAGCAGGCCCAAACACTTTACGAAGAGCTTTTCCCGATCTTTAAAGGCACGCCCCAGTTTGAAGACTTGTATTACAAGTACGCAGATTGTGCTTTCAAACAAAGAGACTATATAAGTTCTGAAAACCTGTACAATGGGTTTTTGGAGATGTTTCCTAATAGCCCAAAGGCTGAAGAAGTAGAGTTTCAGGAGGCGTTCAGCTATTATAAGCAGTCCCCCAAGCCGGAATTGGATCAGACAAATACCGTGAAGGCCATGGGAATGATGCAGACCTTTATCAATACCCACCCGGGTTCAGAAAGGAATAAGCAGGCCCAGGAGATCATCGAGAAATGCAATAAGAAGCTGGAAATCAAAGAATTAAAGGCGGCAGAACTGTATTTCAATATGGGGCAGTACCGGGCAGCAGCCATTGCCTACACTTCCCTGATCAATAATTATCCCGAATCACTTAAAAGTGATGAGTATAAACTCCAGATTATCAAGTCATACTACAAATACGCAAACCTGAGTATACAGGAAAAACGTGAAGAGCGTTATATAAAGGTGATTGCCGAGGTGCAAGACTTCCAGGACCGCTACCCGGAAAGTAAATTATTGAAAGAAGCGGAACGTTACTTAACTTTGTCGTCCAATAATATTAAATCAATCCCTAAATGAGCAGGTTACGCAGGCAAATTGGCAATAGCATCGGCAATAATCTTGAAACCAAAGATGTTTCAAAGATCAAGGCTAAAACAGGCAATGTGTATGAATCCATTGCTATTGTTGCGAAGCGCGCCAACCAGATCAATATCATGCTGAAGGAAGAACTCCACAATAAACTGGAAGAGTTCGCCAGCCATACGGACAGCCTGGAGGAGATCCATGAGAATAAGGAGCAGATCGAGATCTCCAAGGCTTATGAGAAGATGCCAAATCCCGCTTTGCTGGCAACGCAGGAATTCCTGGAGGACAAGGTCTATTTCAGGAAGAATGAGGGTGATCTGTTCGCCTGATCATGATCGGATC
>DATGXN010000343.1:0-12165 GCA_035298945.1 Chitinophagaceae bacterium
ATGGCAAGAAAGATTACAAGGAAATGGGAATGAAGATCGACTATGTCGTCTACATGCCCTCAGCAAACCCACTGAATGCCACCAACCAGTTCGGAGCCATGATCATCCCGGATTTCCGCGGCCCGGTGATCCTCACCAGCAAATTCGGAAGTCTGACAGCAGGAAAACTCAGTAACGTGAAGCAGGTGAATATGGAATTCGGAGAAGCCAGGATCGAATCTGTGACCGGTGGAAAGATCTCCCTGAAATTCGGCAAAGGAGATATCAAGCAGGTGAATGGTACAGTTGAAACCCGCATCGAATTCTGCGATAAAGTAAGACTGAATGTTGACAATAATTCGAAAGACCTCAATGTCAGGTCATCTTACTCCAATCTTTATCTTAATACAGCTACCAACCTCTCCTCATCCATCGATATCAAAACAAGCTTTGGCGAGTTCACCAATAAGACAGGATTTAATGTAAAGAAACAGGGGGACGACGAAGAAAAGAATTACGGGCCGAAATTTGACAAGCAGTTCAACGGCACAGCAGGCAGCGGAAGCAACAGGATAAAAGTGAATTCAGATTTCGGGGAAGTGATCATGGGACATAATATGGATATAGATTTTTCCAGCAGCAAGAAGAAATCCAAGGTGATATAACACAGAGACGCGGAGAAAACACAGAGACGCAGAGAAAATCTCCCTGCGTCTCTTTTTTTTATATCTTTTAATATGAAAAAGCTAGTACTATTCGCCGCCTTAGTCTGCGCCACTGGTTACCTGCATGCACAAAACACTAAGCCCGCTGAGCCCAGGATCAGGAAATACTGGTTTGTGATGCTGATGCGGGGACCGGATCGCACACAGGATTCAGCTACTGCAGCCCAGCTGCAGAAAGGCCATATGGATAATATGGAACGAATGTATTATGATGGAAAGCTGAAGGTCGCAGGGCCTTTTGGCGATGACGGCAACTGGAGGGGCATTTTCATCTTCGACTGTGAAACTAAAGAGGAAGTGGAACAACTTCTTACTAAAGATCCTGCAATATCAGCAGGTAGATTATCATATGAGATCCATCCCTGGTATACAGAACCTTCGGGGAATTTCAAACCAGGAAAACCTGAAAAGAAAAAATCATGACAGCTAACCACCGGTTCTGCCGTCTCTGACAACTACTTTTTTCTTACCGGCATTTTTCTTTTCCCATTCTTCAACAGTGGCCGGTTTCTTTTTCGATTTATCATCAGCACCAATTGGCTTGGTAGTGCCTGAGGAGGCTGTTTCCGTGATCGGCCTGCCTAACCCATCCAGTCTTTGACCATAGGTGTAGTTCTCCTGCTTTTTGATCATGCCTGTTGACGGATCATAAAATTTCCACGTTCCGTGCTTCAGTTCCGAGGCTTCATGCTTGATCACCTTGGAGGTCATAACCATCGGATTATTGAGATCAGGCACTTCTATGGTATCATAGGGATCCAACGGATTGACTGCTTTCCAGCCTTCCTCCCTGAGCATATCCCCCATTGCAGTAAAATAAATTTGCTTGCCGTCCCTGAAACCCCAACGATAATTTTCAATAGCCAGTATGTCTCCGGTTAAATTGTAACGGCGCCAAGGACCTTCCTTCTTATCATCAAAAAATTCTCCTTCTTCTTCATAGCCAGGCTCCCCACGCAATGGATCCACATGGACCACCCATCGGCCCTGCTTCATTTTTTTCTTGTCCACACAGTTGATGGTATCTCCTTTTACTGAGATGATATAGCTCTCCCATTGCTGCGCATCCAGCAGGAAAGGAAACAGTAAAAACAGCAAAAAAATGAGATTCTTCATCTGAAATCAATATTATGAACCAGGAACTAACAGGCCTTCCTGTCAAAGTTATAACGTAATTCCGGGCAAATAAGTCTTTTAACTTTTTACTTTCTCTCGCCTTGCTCCTTTCGCCTCCCGCCTCCTACCCCAACCTTCCGCGAGATTAAACCATCTACCATATACAATTATGTTAAACTGACCCTGGTCATTGGATTTTATGGAATATGGCAAGATGTTTGTCATGCATTTGTCAGGTCCATTGCCGATCGCAAAAAGATCTCAGATTCCATCCTCAAACTCCCCTGAGAAAGAACAGTTTAACTGCACTGTAGTTATTGCAGTTCCCTTAAAATAATGACATAATGAAGAAAACGCTGACTGTATCCAGTATCCTGCTGATCATCCTCATTTGGGGATGTACCCACGAAGCACCGGTTCCTGACCCAGGTACTGGCGATCCATCCGATCCCGGAATACCTAGTCCAACCGCGATCTGTTTTGAAGCAGATGTATTGCCCATTTTCCAGTCATATTGCGCAAAATCCGGCTGTCACGACGCAACTACCCACAAGGAGGGCTATGTACTTGACAGTTACACCAACATCATGAAAAAAGGCGTAGTACCCGGCAACGCGGTCAACAGCACGCTATATAAGGTTCTTTTTGCGTCGGGAGAAGAGAGAATGCCTCCTGTTGGGCAAGCCCAGATGACTGATGCCCAAAAATCCACCATCGGGATCTGGATCAACCAGGGCGCTAAGAACACCACCAACTGCGGTGCAGTCTGTGATGTCAATGCTTTTGCCTATAACGCCAATATCAAACCCATCCTGAATACACATTGTGTTGGCTGTCACGGTTCTGTCAACCCATCCAAAGGGATAGATCTGTCATCATATAGTGGAGCCAGGGCCGCAGCATTGAATGGATCCTTGTATGGATCAGTGGCGCATGCCCAGGGATTCGTGGCCATGCCTCAGGGTGCAGCAAAACTATCAGATTGCAAGGTCACAGTCATTCAAAAATGGGCTGCTGCAGGAGCTCCCAATAACTGATTTATACCATGACGAAACTCAAGATCCTCGCCGGCCTGTTAGCAGCCACATTTGCTACCGGATGTTATTATGATAAAGAAGAGATCCTCTACCCGGCAGGCAGTTGTAATTCCACCGGATCTACCTACTCCGGAACTGTCAGTCCTATACTCAGTCAGCATTGCAATTCCTGCCACAGCGCTGCAGCGGCACCATCAAGCGGGAATAATATAGTTCTCGATAACTATAATAGCGTGAAGATCCAGGCCAGTAATGGGATGTTGCTGGGTACTATCAATCATGCTGCCGGTCACTCCCCTATGCCTAAAGGCGCGGCAAAATTATCATCATGTGACATAAACAAGATCACTAACTGGGTAGGCAGCGGCGCTCCAAATAATTAAATCAAGGTTTATGCAAAAGCATGCATTATTGTTCCTCGCCCTAATTATCGGGATTACTGGTATACAGGCCCAGGATATCTGGATCACCAGAAGCGGAACCGTGGTTTTTCATGCAGGCACTTCTTTAGAAGACATCGATGGCACCAATAACGAAGTCGCCAGTTTATTTAATATCAAAACCGGTGAACTGGCCTTCCAGATACCTGTAAAAAGTTTTCATTTCAAGCGGGCACTGATGGAAGACCATTTCAATGAGAATTACATGGAGAGTAATAAATTTCCTAAATCAACATTTACTGGTAAGATCACTGACCTCTCTAAGATCAATTTCACTAAAGACGGTGCATACCCGGTAACCGTGGAGGGCGACCTGATGATCCATGGATTCACCAAAAAAGTCACTGTGCCGGGAACCATCAATATCAATGGCGGGAAGATCAGCGCTGCAGCCAGTTTCAAAGTGCTGATATCAGATTATAATATCCCTATTCCCGGTGTTGTGTCTGAGAAGATCGCGAAAGAAGCCATGATAGAATTAAAATGCAATTACGAAAAAAAGAATTAATTCCCTGCACTCATGACTAAACCCAAACTCCTGCTGATCCTGTTACTAACCATGCCATTTGAATTATGGGCACAGGACCCTAACCTTCTTGACATGCTTGACAAAGAGGAAAAAGCCAAGCCCGTTACTGACTATACTACTGCAACTTTCAAAACTACCCGGCTTATCAATGCGCATTCCATTGAGCAACTGAAAGGCGGTGTTCTTGATGTAAAGATCTCTCACCGATTTGGCACGCTTAACGACGGCTTTTATGAATTATTTGGTCTTGATAATGCAAGTATCCGCATTGGAGGTGATTACGGAATCACTGATTGGCTGATGGTGGGTTTGGGCAGAAGCAGTTTCGAAAAACAATATGATGGTTTCATGAAGGTGAAATTACTCAGGCAATCCAAAGGCGCAAAAACAATGCCCTTAAGCTTAAGTGGATTTGCAGGTATTTATTACAATACGCTGAAATGGGCAGATTCCAGCCGCGACAATTATACCACATCCCGGTTCAATTATGTTTTCCAGCTGATCGCCGCAAGAAAATTCAGTGAAGGGTTTTCACTTCAGATTTCGCCTACCCTTGTCCATTATAACCTCGTTCCCAGGGCAACAGATCCAAACGACCTGCTGTCTGTGGGCATTGGGGCAAGACAAAAACTTTCAAAACGTGTAAGTATCAATGCGGAATATTATTACCAGATACCTGGTTACAAATTAGAAGGCAGTGAAAACGCGTTAAGTCTGGGTATCGATATTGAAACTGGCGGACACGTTTTCCAACTGATTTTTACCAACTCAACCGGCATCGCAGAAAACCAATATATTACCAAAACCAATGGCCGCTGGCAGGATGGTGATATACATTTTGGATTCAACATCGCCAGAGTATTTACCCTCAAGAAACCAAAGCAAGCCAAGCCTGTTAACTAACCAGGTCCTTCACAGCGTTTACTATTTCAATTCTCCTTTGCATAGAGTTTATAACTAAACATTTGCAACTCCTTACCCATCTTTTAACTACTGGAAAACGACTATTGTAGTATAAAATCAAAGGAGAAAACATGAAAAAGTTGCAATTGAAAATGTTGGTCGGCCTCTCCCTGATCTTGCTATTCGGGTGGGGATGCGCATCAACTGCACATATTGAAAAAGACCCGTCTACCGATATCACAGCCTACAGAACATTCACCTGGATGAATAAAGACAGTAAGGATAAGCAGCAAGATCTTCTGGACAGGCAGCTTAAAGCAATTGTTACAGATGAAATGGAAAAGCTGGGCTTCAGGGAAAATAAAAACAAGCCTGATATGTTGCTGGAATACGACGTGCTGGTAGAGCGCAGCGCACGTACCCAATCAGAGTCAATGTATTCTCAACCCGCTTTTAGGCAGTTCTTTAATCCTTATACAAGAAGATGGGGTACGATATATTTCCCTTCTCAGTATATGGGAACTGAAACCTACCAGGTACCCGTGAACGAGAGCACACTCACTCTTACCATGGTGGACGCAAAGAACGACAAAACCATCTGGCAGGGCTGGACTACCAATATTGTGGACGGCAAGCACCTGACCTCAAAAGAGATCAGGAGCAGTGTGAAGGCGATCGTGAAGAAGATCAGGTAAGCTACCCGCAGCGTCTCCGTGTTAGCCTCTGCGTCTCCGTGTTAGCCTCTGCGTCTCCGTGTCCTTCTCTGCGTCTCCGTGTCAACCTATAAAATAACTGAGTGCGAGTTCATATCCTTTCAACCCCAAGCCCGCTATGGTGCCTTTTGCTTTAGCAGAAACATGGGAGATCTTTCTGAAATCCTCCCGGGCATGAACATTTGAAATATGGACTTCGATCACAGGCGTTGTGATCGCAGCTATGGCATCACCGATAGCTACCGAAGTATGCGTATAACCGCCTGGATTCATGATAATGCCATCATAACTGAATCCTGCCTGCTGAAGAGCTGTGACTAATTCGCCCTCAATATTGGATTGAAAATAATCGATCCCGATAGAGGGATATTTTTGTTTCAGATCTGCTATATACTCCTCAAATCCCTGTTTTCCATAAACTTCCGGCTCCCGTATTCCCAACAGGTTTAAATTTGGGCCATTAATAATCATTATTTTCATCAATACATCTGTTTACCCTTCTAATTTAGTGCTAATTATAACATATGAAAAAAATCAAGTTTTTTACCATCTGTTTTCTCTTAACTGCATCGATCCAGTTATTTGCCCAATCTGATCTGGGCTGGGACCCCAAAGTGACAAAAGGTAAATTGGCGAACGGACTCACTTATTATGTCCGGGAAAACAATAAGCCCGAAAACAAAGTGGAACTGCGGCTGGTGGTCAAGGTGGGCTCTATCATGGAAGATGATGACCAGCAGGGCCTTGCTCATATGGCGGAACATATGGCGTTCAACGGCACAAAGAATTTCAAGAAGAACGATATCGTATCTTACCTGCAGGATATTGGCGTGGGGTTTGGATCAGACCTCAATGCATATACCGGTTTTGATGAAACGGTTTATATCCTGCCCATTCCCACAGATAAAAAAGGGAACCTGGAGAAAGGTTTTCAGATTCTTGAAGACTGGGCACATAACGTGACTTACCTGGATGAAGATATCAACAACGAAAGAGCCATCATTCTCGAAGAAGCCAGGACCCGTAAAGGCAGTAACGACAGGATGTTCAGGAAGATCTATCCTGAACTTTTCAAAGGTTCAAAATATGCGAACAGGATCCCCATCGGTATAGACTCCATCATTAAGAATTTCCCGCCCGAAACCATCCGCAGGTTCTACCGGGATTGGTATCGTCCGGACCTTATGGCCGTAGTTGTTGTTGGTGATATTAAACAGGCTGATGCCATGGCGCTGATTCAAAAACATTTCTCCGGGCTCCAGAATCCTGCGTCTCCCAAACCCCGTACTTATGCAGCGGTCCCTCCTTATTCAAGTTCCAATGCCATGGTAGTTACTGATAAAGAAGCCACTGGCTACAGTTTCGCGCTGAACTATCCTGCCTATAAGATCTCTCCCTCGGTGAACCTTGAAGATTACAGGAAAGACCTCGTTCAAAGCCTTTATGAATCAATGATGAATGCCCGATTCAGGGAACTTACCCAGAAGGAAAACCCGCCATTTGTGTATGCATACGCAGGATTTGGTTCTTACGCCTACGGGCATGAATCCTTTAATGTCCAGGCTTCGTCTGGCACCAACGATATCCGCCGCAGTATCGATGCTGTATCAGAAGAAATTGAAAGAGTGAAAAGATATGGTTTTACTGATGCTGAATTAGATCGTGCAAAAAAAGACATGACAGCAAGCTATGAACGAAGCTGGAATAACAGGGATAAAACCGAGTCTGATGTTTATGCAGATGAATATATCCGGAATTTCACGGAGGATGAACCCGTGCCCGGTATAGACAAGGAATTTGAAATGGTGAAAAGGCTCCTGCCGGGAATAAGCCTCAATGAAGTGAATAAACTCACAGACAGATATAAAGATGAGAAAAACCGTTTTGCCTATGTTACCGGCCCTGAGAACACGGCAACGATGAAAGCCCCCATGGATGCAGAGATCCTCGCAGCAATTGATGCAAAATCCAAAACTGATATAAAGCCCTATGAAGAAAAGGCGGTTGCAGCGGACCTCCTGACCAAAGAACCAAAATCAGGAAAAGTTATCGCCACAACAAAAAATGCGTCCCTGGGAACAACCGATCTTAAACTGAGCAATGGCATAACGGTTACGCTTAAACGAACTGACTTCAAGGCTGACCAGATCCTGATGACCTCTCAAAGATTCGGAGGGAGTGCCGGTTATTCCCTGGCTGATAAGTACAGTGCAGAGAACGCCGTCAGCGTGGTGAGCAGCATGGGTGCAGGAGCATTCTCACCCAATGATATGAGAAAAGCCCTCTCAGGTAAAACCGCAAGTGTTACACCATATATATCCAGCACTTCAGAAGGGTTCAGAGGCAACAGTGGCAATAAGGATATTGAAACTATGCTGCAGATGCTTTATTTATATGTGACAGAACCGCGCAATGACAGTGCATTGTTCAAATCGTATATACAAAGAAGCAAATCACAGTTTGCCATGATGGGTGCCAATCCACAGGTCGCTTTTATTGACACGCTGAATAAACTGCTATACGGAGGCAATCCTCTTGCTCCCACTGCTATTCCCAAAGCAGAGAATTATGACAAGATCAATATGAACCGTGCGATGGCCATCTATAAAGAGAGACTGGGCGATGTAACCGGTATGCACTTTTACTTCGTGGGGTCTTTCAATGAATCACTGTTGATACCCATGATCGAAAAATATATTGGAAGTCTCCCTGCAAGTGGAAAGAAGACCACTTATACAGACAATAAGGTTAGACCATTCAAAGGAGACAAAGCTTTGAATTATAAGAAAGGCAAAGAAGAGAAAAGCCTGATCATTGCAGTATATAACGGTGAAGTTCCTTATACCGCTGACCTGAACCTGAAGATGCAGGCACTTTCAGAGATCCTGAACATCAAGATCATTGAAGAGATGCGGGAGAAGATACAGGGTATTTATGGCGGAGGCACTTTTGCCAACATGTCTAAAGTACCGTACAATGGTTACCAGTTTGCATTACAGCTTCCCTGCGGCCCTGATAAGGTGGATACCCTGATCAGTGAGTTCAGAAAAGAACTCAGCTCAATTGCAGCCAAAGGTCCTGAGAACAGCTACCTGGATAAAGTCAAAAAGCAATGGATCGAAGAATATAAAACGAACATTAAAACAAATGACTACTGGCTTTCCAAACTGCAGCAATTCAGCCAGGGAGAATCTACGCCAGACAGGATGTTGAATTTTGAAAAATATGCGGCGGCATTGAAGCCTGCTGACGTGCAGTCTGCGGCCAGGATCATCCTGGCATCGCCAAGCAAATTGTTGGCCGTACTTAAGCCAGAGTGAGAAGATATAAATAGGTAGAAAAAGAAAATGTGCCGATGGTTTACACCGGCACATTTTTTATTTCTCGCACTCAATGATCAGATTCCCCACATTCTAGTTGGCTTCTTTCATCAACTTCACAAAATCATCGAACAGGTATCGTGAGTCGAATGGTCCGGGAGTTGATTCAGGGTGATATTGCACCGAGAATGCGGGCCTGTGTTTGATCCTGATGCCTTCAATTGACTGATCATTCAGATTCACATGCGTGATCTCAATATGGTCTGCATTGCGAACAGCCTCGGGATCCACACCAAAGCCATGATTCTGAGTGGTGATCTCGCAAAGTCCGGTGATCACATTTCTAACCGGATGATTCAGTCCACGGTGGCCATGATGCATTTTGAAAGTAGGTATACCTACTGCAAGGGCCAGCAATTGGTGGCCAAGGCAGATGCCGAATGTTGGTTTGTTAGAAGCTACAATATCTTTTACTGTTTCAATGGCGTAATCCATAGCGGCAGGATCACCAGGGCCATTGGAAATGAAATATCCATGCGGTTCAAATTCGTCGAGCACTTTCAGCGGTGTTTTAGCCGGGTGCACTTTGACATAGGTGCCCCTGTCGGCCAGGCACTGCAGGATATTCTTTTTTACGCCGAAATCGAGCACTGATACCCTGATAGGGGCATTGGGATCTCCCAGGTAATATGCTTCACTGGTAGACACATGTGAAGCCAGTTCCAGGCCATCCATTGAAGGGACCTTGGCCAGTTCTGCCTTCAGGAAATCCACGTCGGTAGTTTCCGAAGATATGATGCAGTTCATTGCTCCTTTGGTTCTTACAGCGGTCACCAGGGCCCTTGTATCCACGTCTTCGATCGCAACAATGTTCTGGCCTTCCAGATACTTTTGAAGCGATTCTGTGGCCTGCATGCGGCTATAACGCTCTTCCAGGTTACGGCCTATCAATCCCCTGATCTTTACCGAGTCCGATTCCACATCTTTAGGCATTACGCCATAGTTACCAACATGCACACTGTTCATGATCAAAACCTGTCCGTAATAGCTTGGATCGGTGAACACTTCCTGGTAGCCCGTCATGCCGGTATTGAAACAGAGTTCTCCGGAAGTGGTACCTGTTTTTCCAAAGGCTTTACCATGGTAAACCGTTCCATCTTCCAATACCAGTACTGCAGGCTTATTTGAATTCAAAACTTCGGGCATTATGCTGATTTTAAATTTTTTGCAAAATAAAAAAGGCAAGTCCATAAAGACCTGCCTTTCTATCAACTATTTGTAAACATTTATTATTCTGCCGCTTTATCGTCTGTTGATTCAGATGCCGGTTTAGCTTCAGTAGTTGCATCAGCTGCAGGAGCTGCTGCTTTTTTCTTAGCGCCACCGCTACGACGTGTTTTCTTGGCTGGTGCTGCAGCTTCGCCTTTACCTTTACCGTAGATCTCGTTGAAATCTACCAGTTCGATCATAGCTCTTTCTGCGTTATCACCGATACGAGCTCCAAGCTTCAGGATGCGGGTGTATCCACCTGGACGTCCTGCTACTTTGGGAGCAACAACTGTTAACAATTCTTTTACCGCGTCTTTATCGTTCAGGTAACTGAAAACCACCCTGTGCTGGTGCATGATCTGCTCCTTGGTCTCGGTCTTCTTGGTTTTGGTGATCAGTGGCTCGATATAAGTCCTCAGTGCCCTTGCTTTTGCCAGTGTAGTGACAATGCGCTTATGCTGGATCAGCTGGCATGCGAGGTTACTTAACAGTGCTCTCCTGTGCGACGCCGTGCGGCTCAGGTTGTTGATTTTGTCTCCGTGTCTCATGTTGACTTTTGTTTTACGCTGTACCGGTCAGGAATACAGCGATGATGTAATATGAAGAATTTAGAATTCGTCTTTATCAAGACCCAGCTTACTCAGGTCCATTCCGAACTGAAGGCCACGCTCGTGAAGTACCTGCTCGATCTCAGCCAAAGATTTCTGGCCGAAATTGCGGAACTTCATCAGGTCTTCCTGCTCGTACTGAACCAACTCGCTAAGGCTGTTGATCTTGGCAGCTTTCAGGCAATTAAAAGCACGTACAGAAAGATCCAGGTCTTCCAGAGGAGTCTTCAGGATCTTGCGAAGCTGAAGGGTCTGCTCGTCAACCAGGTCTTCTTTCTTTTCTTCTTTATTGTCGAAAGTGATGTTCTCGTCAGTGATGATCATCAGGTGCTGGATCAGGATGCGTGATGCCTGCTTAACCGCTTCTTCAGGATGGATAGTACCATCTGTAGTTACGTCCATTACCAGTTTCTCATAGTCAGTGCGCTGTTCCACACGGGTATTCTCGATCGCGTATTTTACATTCTTGATCGGAGTGTAAATAGCATCGATGGGAATATATCCAAATGGAGCATCTTTCACTTTATTCTCATCTGCAGGAACGTATCCACGTCCTTTAGTGATAGTAAGTTCGATGTTCAGTTTGGCAGTAGAATCCATTGTGCAGATCAGCAGATTGGGATTCATGATCTGGAAAGAGTTTGTAGCTTCTCCGATCATGCCCGCAGTGAATTCACTCCTGCCTTTGATGGACAATGTGATCTTTTCATTACTCATATCATGGTCAACAACCTTCTTGAAACGAACCTGCTTCAGGTTCAGGATCATTTCAGTTACGTCTTCCACAACACCCTTAATGGTGGCAAACTCATGGTCTGCACCTTCAATGAAGATGCCTGAAATTGCATATCCTTCCAGGGAACTTAAAAGTACCCTGCGGAGGGCATTACCGATAGTTACGCCATAGCCTGGTTCCAGGGGACGGAATTCGAACTGGGCTTCGAAATCGTTTGCTTTCTGGAGTATGATCTTGTCAGGCTTTTGGAAATTTAAAATGGCCATATTTAAATTTCAGATTTTAATTGGTGATCCCGTTTTCACGGGAAATTGAGAAATGGGTTATTATTTAGAGTACAATTCCACAATCAGTTGCTCCTTGATATTCTCAGGAACACTTTCCCTTTCGGGCCTTGCGATGAATGTACCGGTCTTTTCTGCTTCATTCCATTCGATCCAGTTGAACTTAGGGTTCTTACCCTTCATCTTTTCAACCAGGCTGGCATTGCCCGCACTCTTTTCTTTAAGTCCGATAACATCGCCGGGCTTAAGAGAATAGGAAGGAACATTTACCACATCACCATTCACTGTGATATGCTTGTGGGCCACCAGCTGACGTGCAGCAGGACGGCTTGGAGCGATACCTAAACGGTATACAGTATTGTCGAGACGTGATTCCAGTAACTTGATGAGGTTCTCACCAGTTACACCTTTCATCCTTGCGGCTTCATCGAAAGTGTTACGGAACTGACGCTCAAGCAAACCATAAGTGTATTTTGCTTTTTGCTTCTCCTTCAGCTGGATCGCAT
>DATGXN010000344.1:0-15182 GCA_035298945.1 Chitinophagaceae bacterium
TTGGGATCCATTGCCCAGGAGGAGCCGAAGAAAGAAAAAAGCCTGGAGATTTATGGATTCGTAATGATGGATGCCGGCTATAATTTTAATCAGATCCATCCAGACTGGTTCGATGTGGTCCGTCCTACAAAACTACCTGCATATAAAAACCAGTATGGTACTGATGGCAATACGTATTTCGGTGTTCGCCAGACCAGGCTGGGTGTAAAAGGGTATCATAACACGCCGCTGGGTGAGTTAAAGACCACCTTTGAGTTTGAGATGTTTGGTACTGGTGTTGATGCTGGTCAAACAACTTTTCGCCTGAGACATGCTTATGGTGAACTGGGTAAATTTGGTGCTGGTCAATACTGGAGCCCGTTCATGGACATCGATGTATTCCCGAATACAGTCGAATATTGGGGACCTTCAGGCATGGCATTCTTCAGGAACGTACAGTTCCGGTATATGCCCATACAGGGTGATACGAGGTTGACATTCGCGCTGGAACGTCCGGGTGCCAGTGCCGACCAGGGTAATTACAGCGACCGTATTGAACTGAGTAATGTTAAGCCCAGGTTTAAACTACCTGACCTTTCTGCTGAATATCGCCTGGGCCGGAAATGGGGTTATGTAGAGCTGGCAGGTATACTGCGCAAGATCGAGTGGGAAGACCAGAATAATAATCCGAATTATGACATTAGCGGTGATGCTCTGGGCTGGGGTTTGAATTTCAGTACTAACCTTAAGCTGGGCAAGAGTACGATCTTCCGCGGTCAGTATTTGTTTGGAGAAGGTGTCCAGAACTATATGAACGATGCTCCGGCAGACATTGGAATCAAGAATAATTTCAGCAATCCAAGGAAACCAATTGAAGGTGTGCCACTTCCTGTACAGGGACTGGTTGCATTCATTGATCATAACTGGAGTAATCAATTCAGTACCTCAATTGGGTACTCATCCATTTCTATAGATAATTCTGATGGTTCTGCTGATAATGCTTTCAAGCATGGTGATTATGCTGTTGTAAACCTGCTCTACACTCCTGTAGAAAGAGTAATGATGGGCGTGGAATTGCAATATGGTAAGAGAACCAATTTCAGGGATGATTTTACTTCTGACATCCTGAAGATGCAATTCTCTTTCAAGTATAATTTCTCACATATGTTCTATAAAGATGCCAAGTAAAAAGTCAAACGTAAAAATTCAAAATATGAATACGAGAATATTGAACATGGGCCTGGCAATGTTGATGGCGCTGGTTATGATGGTGCCTGCTGCCCATGCACAAAAACCGAAGAAAGTTGCGCCGGTTCCAGCTGTTGTTGACCCGTCACAGGATCCTGTTGCCATACAGAAAGCCATGGACGAAGCGTATGCCAAATTCAAGGATATCAAAGAAGGCAAGAACGCTGACTATATCAAAGAACTTGCAAAAGTTGATCCGAATATATTCGGTATCGCCATAGTAACTACAGACGGTAAGATATATACCACTGGTGATCTGCAATCAGCGGTTTCCATCCAGTCCATTTCCAAGGTATTCACCATGGCCCGGGTCATCGAAGAGCAGGGCGCAAGGGCAATCATGGATAAGATCGGGGTAGATGCTACCGGTATGCGTTTCAATTCTATTGTAGCAGTAGAGTTACAGAAAGGTAAAGAAATCAATCCCCTGGTGAACCCGGGTGCCATTGCTTCCACCAGCCTGGTCAGTGGTGCTGATTCTGCCGCAAAATGGAAAAATATCCTGGCTACTCATAGTGATTTTGCAGGCCGTGATCTTTACCTGGATATTCCTGTATACATCAGCGAAGCGGGGGATAACCTCAGGAACCAGGCCATTGCACATCTGCTGAAAGCATATGGCCGTATGTATTGGGATCCCGTAGAGGCTACTGATATCTATACCAAACAGTGCGCGATCAGTGTGAACGCGAAAGACCTGGCTGTAATGGCAGGGACACTGGCCAATGGTGGCTTGAACCCGATCACAAAAAAGAAAGTTGTTTCCCCTGAGACGGTAAAATATGTTCTTCCTGTTATGGCCACAGCTGGTTTATATGATGATGCAGGTCAGTGGTTGTTTGCAACAGGCCTCCCTGGTAAATCAGGCGTGGGTGGCGGTATCATTGCAGTTGTTCCTGGAAAATTTGGCATTGCAGTGATCTCTCCTCCACTGTCACCTGCAGGTAACAGTGTTAAAGCGATCTATTCAATAAGATATATCGTTGAAGCATTAGGCGTGAACCCTTACCAGATCAAGCCTAAGCCTTAGTTTCTCATGTTAGCAGTTTTATAGGATGTTGGTGGCCACAAGCTGCCAACATTTTTTAAATAGACTAAATTTTTACCAATGGTGAAATGTGGATGGATTTTTGTGCTCTCTTTTTGTCTATTGAATTCTGTGTATTCACAATTAACAGTGCCTTCAGCTGATAGCACACAACAGGCGATGAGCTACTATCAATACTTCAAAAGAGGGCAGAATGTAGACAGCACTTATAAAAATGTAGCCTCAGGTGAATTCACGCCAGGTAGAGGTTTCGACCTTGTGCGTACAAAATACGGCAGCCTTAATTTCAGCTTATATGCGATGGCCCGATACCTGAACCAAATGCCGGGAGAGCAAACCTGGTACGACCATCTGAACCGTCCCCGGCAGGCTGTAGGGCGTAATGATTTTTATTTCCATAGAGCCATGTTGTGGTTCTCTGGTTTTGTAGGTACACCAAAGCTTTCTTATGTGGTAACAGTATGGACCATCATGCCAACCCAGCAGACTTTAGTGTATGGTAATCTTCAATATAAATTCAACAAGCATATTCGTGCTGGAATAGGCGTTGCGCCAAATCTTTCGGTCCGCTCTATGCAGGGACCGTTTCCTTTCTACTCTTCCACCGACAGAACCATGGGTGAAGAGTCTTTGAGAGGAGGTTTTACCCAGGGATTTTTTCTAACTGGTGAAATTGTTGATAAGGTTCAATACTGGTTGATGCTGGGAAATAACCTGAGCACATTAGGCATTCAAGCCTCGAAAGAAACCCGGGATCTTTCAAAAAGTGTTTCAGTCTGGTGGATGCCAACTACTGGTGAGTATGGCCCCCGCGGTGGCATTGGCGATTTCGAATTTCACAAAAAAGCTGCAACCAGATTTGGATTTTCTTATGTAAGCTCCAGGGAAGACCGGTTTAACAATATAGGTACCCCTTCGCCAGACAATACCCAGGTACGGATGACAGATGGGTTACTGTTCTTCGAAACAGGATCATTGGCCGATGGGGTTACGGTGGACCAGGCTAATTACAACATGCTGGCAGTTGATCTTGGAGTTAAATACAAAGGTTTTAATGCGCAACTAGAATTATACGGGAGGGAATTGTCTAATTTTAAGACCGATGGCCCCGTTCCCGTCAGTTCTCTCAGGGATATAGGGTACAGCCTCCAGGTTTCACAGATGGTTATTCCAAAGAAACTGATCATCTATGGTATCAATTCCTATTTCTGGGATGCGTTCGACAGAAATCCCCATGAATATGGTGGAGGTTTTAATTTTTATCCCATCAACAGCCGAAGCTGGCGGTTGAATGGACAATTAATGAGGGTGTATAAAACTTCAGCAGGTGGTAGTTTTGGGTTGTACAATGCCGGTCAAACAGGAACTACTCTGACTTTAGGGACCGATATTATTCTATAGGGAGTAGTAAGTTCTAAGCCGATTAAAATTCATAAAATGAAAAAGAAATTGATGTTCGTAGTAATGGCAGTAGTCATTATTGGGATCGCTGGAGTAAATGCACAGCAGCAGAAGAAAGTTGCTAATTCCAAAACTGCAATTCCCGAAGCACCTAAACCACAGCTCGTTTATGAACTGAACGACGCTCATTTCCATCTGACTAATTATGTCCAGGAGGGTATCGATATCAACAAATGCCTGGAAAATATGGGAACACGTGTTGGAAGAGTGGCACTGTTTGGAATCCCCTTGCAACAAACCTGGTCTTACGGCAATTCAGGTGAATTTGCACCCACCTATTATCTGGCCAGTGATGATCCGCTTTACTATTATTCTTTTACAGACGCCTATATAGCTATGGCCTTTAGATCTCTTTCCAAAGAGAATCAGGCCCGGTTTGATCCCATGATCACCGGTTTCAATCCGGCTGATATGTATGCAACAGATCATATTAAACGCGTATTGAAAACTTTCCCCGGGGTCTTCACGGGAATTGGCGAGTTTTCCATACATAAAGAATTTGTATCGTCGAAAGTGGCAGGCCCTGTGGCTACACTCAACAATCCCGCACTGGATAAGATCCTGGACTTCTGTGCAGAATCCGGTTTATTAGTGATCCTGCATAACGATATCAATATGCCCTTCCCAAAAGATGGCCAGGATAACTGGGACCTGCAACAGTTCTCTGCATTAATGAAAAGACATCCCAAAACATCTATCATCTGGGCACATTGCGGGTTAGGCAGGATAGTCCGCCCCGTTGCAGACCAGATCGGGATGTTGGAAAAAGCATTGGCCAATCCGGAGGTCAATCATGTTAATATTGATCTTTCCTGGACCGAGACAGCTAAGTATATCACTTCATCACCTGAAGCACTGGAAAGAATGGCCGGGTTGATCAATAAATTTCAAGATCGTTTTCTGATGGGTACAGATGAAGTAGCCCCGGCAGATCAGAAGTCTTACCTTAAGATCATGGACATGTATCAACCGTTGCTGGTAAAACTTACTCCGGAAGCAAGGCAGAAATTGCTGAAGGGTAATTATGAACGTTTGTTTGATGCAGCAAAAGCGAAAGTCCGCGAATGGGAGAGGCTTCATGTGAATGAGCCCAACAAGATCCCGGCACCCACTCCGGTTTCGGGACCAGGCAGTAGCAGGTAGCAGGTTGCAGGTTGCAAAAAAAATAAAAACGGCAGCTACCCATTGGTAACTGCCGTTTTAGTTTTGAAGACAGGCTACCAGAGCGTTATTTATGTTTGTTGAAATCAAATGTTACAGTTCCACCAAGACCGAACTGAAGCAAGGTAACATAATCAGGAACTGCATAGCTTCCCCATCCCGGATAATACCAGAAATCAGTTCCAAAAGTGGAAGTGATTGACTGTATATAAGCCCGGAGTTTAAAAGACGCAACGGATTTGGTAGGGATCTTAATACCAACCTGTGCATCCCATCCGAATTTTGTAGAGGAATTTTGAGGGCCATCCAGGATACCAACACCCATGGCACCGCCAATGAATGGGATAATTTTGGCATCATTTACAGCACCGGAAAAATAGTGATTGCCACCTAGCGTGATGAAATTTACTGCACCACTCATGTGGCCTTCATTTATTTGTACACCACTAGGCCTGTAAACCGGGAAATCTGTAGCCATTCTCTGATACTTGAGTTCAATTGAGTTGTCTCTGGAAGGAAAATATTCCAATCCTGCTCCCCATTGAAAACCGGCTTGAACGTCAGAATAGGCTGCATCAAATCTTACGCGGTCCATGAAGGTGTAACCTCCGTAGACATTAAGTGAAATAGTTCTTGGTTCTTGTGCATTGGCAGTAAATGCCAGTAAAGCCAATCCAAGAACTGCTGTTATTTTTTTCATAGTTAAACTGTTGATTAATATTATTGCTTGGTAGCTTCAGGGAGTTTTGTTTTATCCAGCTCATCAATGAATGGGATGGATTCCTGTATACTCAGCCTGATGATGTTTTCCAGGTAGTCTTCCAGTTGGAAGAATTTAGCAGCCTGGCGCCCGCCGATCAGTTTTGTAAAACTGTCGAAATACTTCTTTTGCATTTTGGTATAGTTATCGCTGATTTTCAATTTCTTGTTCATCAGCTCTGCTGCCTTCTTATCGTCCAGAGACTCATAGCTGTTGGCATACTCTTCTATGAGCGCCACTTTTTCCCTGCCTAACGCCCGGCGTGATTCTTCGTATTGATCGTACATGCTCCAGAAAGATGCATCCTGCTCAGCAGGGATTTTCATATACGCTTTCACGAGTTCCGCTTTTTCTTTGCCAAATGTGGCTTGTAAGATCTGCAGGTCATCTTTATTGGTCTGCGCTATTCCGGCAAATGCCAACATCAGAAATGCAACTGCTAACACTACTTTTTTCATGGTCTTTACTATTTAAATGGTTGTTTATACTATTTGTCAAATGGGTTACAAATTTAGAAAATCAACGGTTGGCAAGGCTCATTTAACGGTTACATAGGAATTATCAGATTTGCGGATCAACGAATTGTCGAATTAAATTCAATGCGTCAGTCCGTAAATGCGTCAATCCGCTAATTAAAAATTAAACACCTCCCTGATAAACATGATCCCTATGTATTTATTAGGAGGGATATATGCCGAAAACAGTTCTTTGGTGTTTTTGGCAGTGAAACTCTTATCGAAATCAGACCAGAGTGTCACCCAGTTGATATCCTTATTGGCAACAGCCTGGCTATTGATCTTGCTTAATACCGGATCATTAATGTATTTGGAACCAACGTTCCTGGTGGATATGATCTGTGCATCCGGGTTGCTCTGAAACACTTTGAAAACTTCACTGTAGCCACCACAGGAGCCCAGGTAAACCAGTTCGGCAGACTCTGGCAGCCGTTTTATACTCTTATGCAGGTGATAGCTATGCCCCCTATGTGTAAAATAAGTGATGTTAAGCCCCGCATCAGCAATGGCTTTCATCATTTCATCCTGGGCGGCAGCATCACCCCCTGCTGTATTTACTTTATTCAGGTATATCAACATGGGATTTCCGCTGTTAGACCGGAATACAAGATAATTCCCTTTGTCTTCCTTGGTCCATTCCTTGGCCGGTAAAAAAGTAAGATAGTTGCCAAATGATGTCACGCCGTCTTCATCATCATAGAATAAACCGACTTGTACTATCGTGTCACGATTCTTCAGGCGATCGATCTGCATCACTTCGTATGTCGCTTCTATTTCTTTGAGTTTGCCCTGGATACTGTCTTCCAGGATATCTTTAAATCCGCCATACATCCGTTGTACAAGGATATCCTGGTGCTGCTGGTTGATCTTGCTATCTTCCATGGAATTCATCACAATGTTCTTCGCCTTCGGGTAATCTTTCAGGTCGAACAGGATCTCAGATATAGTCATGCCGTTCAGGATCAGGTCGCGGTCAGTTTGGTTGGACGTGACATTTTTGCTGATATAATGGGCCAGCATAGCTCCGAATTTCTCCTCATCCATTTTCTTAATGAGCTTGCCCGTCATGCCATAGCCTGAGCAAATGGACAGGAAGTCACCAAACTTGTAATAACCGATCCTGTTAAAGAAAGGCTCAAGGCCTTCTTTCTCCACCCGAACAAGAAACTGGTTGAATGTGTAAAGAAAGCTGGATGTATAAAATACAGATTCACCACCCAGTATAATAAAATACAGGTCCTGCGCTGATAAACTATTCAGTACATAAAATCTTTCCTTGGCGGTGGATTCGTGTAACTGGTTGATGGGCTCAATGAACATCTTGGCCAGGTCTTTATTGATGTCGTGCAGGTATCCATTCAAGTAGTCCCTTACCATGGGATCTTCACTGCCCTGAAGCCTGATGACCTCATTAGTATAGGCTGCGATATAGTTAGCAGGTTTTGACGCCAATAACATCACTGAATCAGCCGTGCTGCGGCCTTCCAGGATCGCCATCCCAAAGGGCAGCAACTTATTCAGGTTATTCCGGTCTTTCAGATTCGCAACAGCTTTTACATATGGCCTGGTAGAGGCATCTGCAAACTGCTGCATCTGGGGATTGCTGTTCAGTTCTTTAATGAAAAGCTCCGGCTCATCATTTACAAAATAATACAGTATGGTATCCCTCAGATTGACAAACCGGGGATCATAAATTCTTTTTGGGATCAGTTGAGGAGATGCAGCCATCTCTCTCGCGCTGGCAGCGGTGGCCAGTGTATCGCCAATGGCCAGCCCGATAAATGCATTAGCCAGGATCCTTGTTCTGTTGATTCCCATTTCGCGTACAATGGGCTTGATCGACTCTTTGTGGTAGGTTTTCAGCAGGTCAAGAAAAAATACATTTACCGATGGCACGCGAAGCCTGGAAATGGTTCTCCTGTCAAGCTCCATCTGGGTGTTCCCAAATAAACGGATCAGGATGGTTTCAATGGGATCCCCGTCAACATTGACATTGGCTTTCACCAGAGAATCACAGACATGATTGTAGAAATGGTCTACCTCCTTGTTGTAATTGGAGCCTATGCTTCTTTCTGTGAGACGTTTGTAAAGCTTGTCTTTTTCTGCTGAATAATTCAACTGAGCAGAAGACTGGAAGGCCAATGTGCCCAACAGTAGTGTAAAGAGGAACTGTTTCATATTAAGTAAAAATAGTCAAAAGACCTCCCCGCCTAACTGATAGTGGTCATTATTCGATGTCCCAAAATCACTTAACGGTTAATTGGCAGATTCCCCATCATCGAACAGGGCTGGGCTTTATTCTGTTTGGCAAAATCTTTGGTAGTTCGCGGCACGTGGTTATCGCAAATCAATAATATTGGATCATCATTAATTAAATAGATGATTTGCTGCCATTTATCTCATATCTTTGGGCTTTATCGGCAAAAAATTGCCTAATGGAAATTGAATTTAGATCAATAGGTGAGTCAGTAAGAAAGCGGCGGGAGACCCTGGGCTATACCCAGAACGATGTATCCGAGATCAGCGGTGTGGCAGAACGCACCATCCGCTCGATCGAAGGTGGCGAGAATTCCAATCTTTCCAACCTCGTGAAAGTGATGGCCGTGTTGGGCCTGGAATTAACCGTACAGATAAAACATCTGGACAATGAATAAGCTGAATGTTTGTCCTGGTACCTTGAAACCTGGTTTCGAAACCTATTCACCCCGCTGCATTAAGGAAGTATTCCTCGGAAGTGTTATTGATCATGTGCTTCCTTTCCATTTACCAGAAGAGGGAGCTGATACTTTCCTGCTAAAGCTTCATCGCAGGAAGATCAGCCTGGCCGATGATGGTCAGTATATCTTAAAAACTGCTCCTACAGATATTATTAATGCAGAACAGTATCCGGCTAATGCACACCTCACCATGCAGCTGGCATCCCAGGTATTTGATATACCCACTGCAAACTGCGCATTGATTTTTCTGGAAGATGGCAGACCGGCTTACATCACCCGCCGTTTCGATATAAAGAAAAATGGAGAGACCTGCAAAGTGGATGATTTTGCATCGTTGGCCAGACTCACAGAAGCACATACAGGTGCTCATTACAGGTATCAGCTCTCATATTTTGAGATGTCGCAGCTGATCGATAAATATTTTCCTGCAGCTATTCTTGCTAAAGAGCAGTTGTTCAGGATGGTGGTATTCAATTACCTTTTCTCTAACGGTGACGCACACCTGGAAAATTTTTCGCGGATCGATTGCGAAGGCAATAGTGATGGCCTGCTCGCACCGGCCTATAACCTGGTGAACACCGCCCTGCATGGTGACGATGGTGATCTTGCTTTATTGGGAGGATTGTACCACCGTGATTTTGAAAAACTGAGTTTCAAAACACTGGGCTATTATGGGTACGATGATTTCTTCCAATTTGGAATGAAGATTGGCATGGTGTCATTCAGGGTGAAACGGTTCATGGATCAGCTGTTGGGATCCAGGGAGGAAGTAGCAGGTATGATAAGTCGCTCGTTCCTGAGTGATGATATGAAGGCCGAATATTACAGACTTTACGAAGCGAGACACGGCAAACTTTCTACCTCTTTTTCAGGACTGAATAAGGCTTAAGAATACACTGACGGCCGTTCTTTTTCAATTTTTCGGATTACATTGTTGTAATGAAAAAGATCATTGCAACTATTGCCTTTGCCCTTGTTGCAGGTCAGGCCTTCCCGCAAGCCCTGCCCGATTCAATGGTGCAGAAGATCGACCAGGTTTTTTCGAGGTGGGACAATCAATACAGTCCCGGCTGCACCATTGGAATCATCCTGGGGGATTCCCTGATCTTTACCAAAGGCTATGGGATGGCCAACCTGGAATACAACATTCAGAATGGTCCGGAAACGATCTATCATATGGCTTCTGTATCCAAAGAGTTTACGGGCTATGCCATGGTACTGCTGGCGAAACAAGGCCGGCTTAATCTGGACGATGATATCAGGAAATACCTGACCTGGTTTCCCGATATGAAAGAAAAGATCACGATCCGTCATTTGCTGAATCATACCAGTGGGATCCGTGATCAGTGGCAGTTGCTGGCCATTTCCGGTACAAGGCTGGATGATGTGATCACGCAAGAACATATCGTCAAATTACTGAGTAAACAGCGCGAACTGAATTTCAAACCCGGCGAACGATTCCTCTACTGCAACAGCGGATATACCATGTGTGCAGAGATCGTGAAGGCAGTGACAGGCAAAACGCTGAGGCAGTTTACAGACTCTGCGATCTTCAAACCACTCGGGATGAACAGCACGCATTTTCACGACGACTATACGGAGATCGAAAAGAACCGGGCCTATTCATACAGCAGGCGTGGCGTAGGTTATGCCAATAGTGTTTTAAGTTATTCCAATGCAGGTGCAACCAGCCTGTTCACCAATATCCCTGATCTAAGCAAGTGGGTGATGAATTATTATCATACAGTAGCGGGGGATCCGAAAGATATTGAGAAGCTCACCAAAAAGGGCTTACTCAATTCGGGCCGCGAAACAGACTATGCACTTGGGATCGTTTCCAACACCTATAAAGGATGGCGGCAGTATTCCCATGGAGGATCCGATGCAGGTTTCAGAACTTATTTATCCGTATTCCCGGATCTGAAGATGGGTTTTCTTGTATTCAGCAATTTCGGGGAATTCAATTCAAGTGAAAGAACCTATGCACTTGCTGATCTTTTCATAAAGGATACCAGTACGGCCGTCACTACAGTGCGTAAAATTGACAGTTCTAAAACTTTACTCACTGATTCATCCCGGTGGAAGGTCTTATCGGGGAATTATATTACGGATGAAGGCATGCGGGCCCAGTTCAACTGGCTTACTGGCCGGCTCAGCTATATTGTCAACAATAATTTCAGGGTATTGGCCAGCTATTCCAGGGATACCCTGGCTGATCTTACAGATCCTGCAAGAAGGCTGGTATCGAAGATCGAAGGCCCAGACACCCTGATCAATGTTTTCACACCGGGTGGTGATTTTCGTTTTAAGAAATTTCAGCCGGGCAAAATATATTCAGATGAAGAGCTGAAAAAATATACAGGCACCTACTATAGTGATGAACTGGATTGCAGTTATAGTATTATATTGAAAGACCATCAGCTATACCTTGCAAATCCTAAATACCCTGATGCACGATTGAATTTGGTGGGTGACGATCAGATGAATTGTGGAGTATGGTGGATGAATAACCTGGTGGTGCAAAGAGGGAAGAAAAAAGAAGTGACCGGTTTCGAAGTGAATAATGGCAGGGTGCTTCATTTGAAGTTTAAAAAGATCTGATTAGTGTGTTGGCCGGTTAATACGTTAACCGAAGAATGCAAAAGATAAACTGGTGAGAGCCGGGGCGATCAGGTTGCTATCATACTTATCTACTGCATTCTTCGGTTAGCATACTAACCGGCAAGCACACTTAAATTGGTAATAATGCAAACATGAAAGAAGTAGTTAAGGCGGGTTCTCTGAACAAGCGGGATACCTGGATCTCGATATTGATCATTGGGCTCATGTTTTTTATTTTCGGATTTGTATCCTGGGTCAATTCCATCCTCATACCTTATTTTAAGATCGCCTGCGAGCTCACCAATTTCCAGGCTTATTTTGTTGCTTTCGCATTTTATATTTCCTATTTCGTGATGTCGGTCCCGTCTTCTTTTTTATTGAAGAAAGCGGGATTTAAGAAAGGCATGATGATCGGTTTCTGGATCATGTCGTTAGGTGCGTTCATTTTCATACCTGCAGCATTCGCCAGAACTTATGGCGTATTTCTTCTGGGTCTGTTTACGTTAGGAACAGGACTTGCCATTCTCCAGACAGCGGCCAATCCTTATATCACTGTGCTGGGACCAAAAGAAAGTGCTGCCCAGCGTATAAGTATCATGGGAATTTGTAATAAAGGCGCGGGGATACTGGCACCGTTGATCTTTGCTGCCGTAGTGCTGAAAGCGACGGACAGCGAGTTATTCAAACAATTACCATTAATGAGTGACTTGGAAAGGGCTTCGGCGCTGGACGAATTGGTGCGCAGGGTGATCGTTCCTTATGCTGTTGTGGGTACGGTATTGTTTGTGCTCGGCTTGTTTGTCCGGTTCTCACCACTACCGGAAATAGATACAGATAATGAAGAGGCTGCAGTGGCGGAAGCCAATGCCGGCAAAAAGAATATCTTCCAATTCCCCCATCTTATCCTGGGTGCAGTAAGTATTTTTCTGCATGTGGGTACGCAGGTGATCGCGATTGACACGGTGATCGGTTATGCAGGATCTATGAACATTCAATTACTGGAAGCGAAAGTATTTCCATCTTATACTTTGTTTCTTACGATATGCGGTTATATACTTGGTATCATCACCATCCCTAAATATGTGAGCCAGGTGAATGCGCTGAGATTCTGTACTTTGTTGGGAACCCTGTTCACGCTACTGATCATATTTACAAGAGGCGAGGTAAATATACTGGGCCATAAAACAGATGTTTCAATCTGGTTTGTAGTGATGTTGGGTCTTGCTAATTCGCTGGTATGGGCGGGAATCTGGCCGTTGGCATTGGACGGATTGGGAAGATTCACCAAGTTGGGTGCTTCTGTGATGATCATGGGGCTTTGCGGTAATGCCATCATGCCTGTTTTGTATGGGTATTTTGCAGATCAGTTCGATTTGCGGCAGGCTTACTGGGTATTGTTCCCCTGTTATCTTTTCCTTGTATTTTACGCCATGTATGGTCACAAAATGAGAGCCTGGAAATTCAAAACGGCACATGCATAGATTAAAGATCCATAATGGCAGAATCATCACGCCTTCCGGACTGCTTCCGGGCGGATCTATATTGATTGAGGATGGATTGATCGTGGGCGTGGAAAAAGCTGACGTGGAATTTAAAGATGCGGATCTGATCGATGCCCGCGGGCAGTATATTTCCCCGGGATTCATTGATATCCATATACATGGCGGAGGTGGTTTTGATTTTATGGACGAAACGGAAGCTGCATTCATTGGCATTGCGGAAACCCATGCGCGATTTGGGACAACGTCCATGGTGCCTACTACATTATCAGCCACTAAAGAAGCCATCATCAAGGCACTGGAAATCTTTGACCTTGTGAAAGATCGCGTCCATAATGGTTCGCAATTACTGGGCGTGCATATTGAGGGCCCTTATTTCGCCATGAACCAAAGAGGCGCCCAGGATCCGAGATATATCCGTGACCCCGACCCTGCAGAGTACCAGGAGATCATCGAGCATTATAAGGGATTGGTAAGATGGTCTGTTGCGCCTGAATTGAATGGTTCCCTGGAAATGGGTAGAGCACTTCGCAAAAAAAATATCCTGGCTGCCATGGCACATACGGATGCTATCTATGAAGATGTGGTTAAAGCAGTTGAAGCGGGTTACACATTATCCACCCATCTTTATTCCGCCATGAGTGGCGTTACCAGGAGAAATGCATTCCGTTACGCCGGCGTGATCGAAGCTTCATTGCTGATGGATGAGATTGATGTGGAGCTGATCGGTGATGGTATCCATCTTCCCGCTCCATTATTACAACTGGCGTTTAAAGTCAAAGGCCGTGAAAAGATCGCTCTGATCACCGATGCTATGCGTGGTGCTGCTATGCCCGAGGGTGAAAGCATGCTGGGCAATCTGCATACCGGCTTGAAAGTGATCATTGAAGGCGGCGTGGCCAAGTTGCCAGACAGGTCTTCATTTGCCGGATCGGTGGCTACTACGGACCGCATAGTCAGAACCATGCACAGGCTGGGAGCTGTTTCTATGGAAGATGCTGTTTATATGGCAGCCACAACACCGGCGAGGATCATGGGTGTGCAATCAGAAAAAGGTTCAATAGAAAAAGGGAAGCATGCTGATATTGTGATCTTTGATGATGATGTAAACGTGTCCACCACCATTATAAGAGGTAAAAAAGTTTTTTCATGATAAGGGAATTTGTAGCCGGCAAACTTCATGTAATGATTTTTGAAAACCGGGAGTCTATGGGTGCTGCAGCTGCCGATGCTATCGCGGCAGAAGTAAATGCACTGATGAAGGAGAAAGAAGAAGTGAATATCATATTTGCAGCAGCTCCATCTCAGAATGAAGTGTTGGCCCACCTTCGGTTAAAGGATCTTGCCTGGGATCGCATCAATGCATTCCATATGGATGAATATGTTGGTTTATCCCAGGATGCGCCGCAGCGTTTCGGGAATTTTCTCGCTGAGGCGCTCTTTGATCGGGTGAAGTTCCGGTCGGTTCA
The DNA here is from genome assembly GCA_035298945.1 of Chitinophagaceae bacterium. GTDB lineage: Bacteria > Bacteroidota > Bacteroidia > Chitinophagales > Chitinophagaceae > Pollutibacter. The sequence goes on from DATGXN010000344.1 coordinate 14,459, forward strand.
TTTTATTAATGGTAATGCACCAGATGTAGATGCCGAGTGCGCGCGATATACTGCATTGCTTGAAAAATATCCGGCAGACATTGTTTGCCTGGGCATTGGCGAGAACGGACATCTCGCGTTCAATGACCCTCCCGTGGCAGATTTTCACGATACACGCATGGTCAAAGAGGTGGCGCTGGACCTGACCTGCCGGCAGCAGCAGGTAAATGATGGATGCTTTACAGAACTGGGATCGGTGCCCACTCATGCCATCACCCTGACCATACCGGCGTTGATGAAAGGGAAAAGTCTGCACTGCGTGGTGCCGGGTCCCACCAAGATCGATGCGGTAGACAATACCATCCATCGTGAAATCAGGGAGCAGTATCCTTCCACCATTCTGAAAACGCATGCCCGCGCAGCCTTATACCTTGACATTATCAGTTCTTCACATATTTAAAAACATTTTATGAGCAATCGCAGAAAGTTCATCAGGAATACGGGAATGGCCACTATGGCTTTGGGGCTTGGTTTTCCCTCTCCCTCCAAGGGAGCTCCCTTGGAGGGAGGCTGGTCCAAGGGAGGCCCCTTGGAGGGAGTAGGAAAAAACGTTGGGATCATAGGGTTAGACACATCACATAGCACGGCTTTCACCAAGTTTTTAAATGGGCCAAGCGCCGGTGCTGATTATTTCGGATTCAAGGTGGTGGCTGCATACCCCTGGGGGAGCAAGACCATCAAAACC